>NZ_JAVRCK010000047.1:0-67813 GCF_034530815.1 Nostoc sp. DedSLP03 | reverse complement strand
AGTGAATCTAGAAACCCTTATAGAATAAGCGGTGTTTCTAATTCACATCAGACGTGAATTACGAATTATGATAAATTGCCCCTACTTGAGAATAGGGGTTCTGGCTAAAGTTTTGTGTCAGTTCTGTGAGGAATACAGTTATGAAAGCGATCGTTATGCATGAAACAGGGGGTGCAGAAGTCCTGCACTACGAAACTTTTCCTACCCCGAAACCTATAGCCAATGAGGTTTTAGTCAAAGTTCATGCTGCTACCGTAAATCACACAGATATATTTCACCGCTCAGGACAGTTTTACATTCAAAAAAGTTTGCCCCATATTTTAGGTATGGATGTAGCAGGAGAAATAGTAGAATTGGGTGCAGAGGTAACAGATTGGCAAATAGGCGATCGCATCGTTGCCACTTTTGAAGCTCTGGGAAGAGAAAGGAATGGTGCTTATGCTGAATACACCACCTTACCAACCAACCAATTACACTACATTCCCGATGGACTGAGTTACATTGCAGCAGCCAGCATTGGTTTAGCTTTCACAACCGCTTGGATTGCGCTATTTGATAACGGTGCGATCGCGCAAGCTGAACGAATTGTGATCCATGCAGCATCCAGTGGCGTGGGAACCTCTGCAATTCAAATTGGTCATTGGCAAAATGCCCAAGTGATTGCCATTAGCGATCAAAATAAGGCAAAGCGACTACACCAACTAGGAGCCGATTTTGTCCTCGATCGCCACTCTCCTGATTTAGTAGAGCAGGTAATCAAGATTACCAAGGGACAAGGTGCCAGCCTCGTCCTTGACTTAGTAGGACGTACAACGTTGCGATCGTCTATCAGTATGCTGGCAAAAAATGGGCGGATTGTTTGTGCTGGGACTCTCAGTGGTGATATAGCAGAAATTAATGTTATGGATCTACTGATGAAAAATGCCAGCATTCACGGTTCATTTGCTCTGATTCAATCCCAAGATTTCGAGCAAATTTTGCAACACTTCGCCCAAGGGATATTTCAACCTGCGATCGACTCCGTTTTGCCCTTACAAAAAGCGAGTGTTGCCCACGAGCGAATTGAGGCAAAACAGGCATTTGGTAAAATTGTCCTCGTGCCCGATCCAGAACATCAAGAATGAAATTTAAGGATTTTTTCGGAAATTAGTAGTCAATTTTCCGGAAAGACTAAGGCTATTATTGTTTCCATAAATACCACTTTTTTGTGTTACCCAGCAAAGCAACTTGGATTTATTCCAGAATGCTAATTGCTGCGATTTCTTGTGATTGAATTTGGTCTATAAATATCTACCAAGAGAAGAATTAATGGCTGTTGAAATCTTACAAACAGACGACCAGTACGTACTTAACCACTGTACTAAATTTCTTGCCAGAGATAATACAGATCCTCGCCATAACTTTGGACAATTCAATAACGATGATCCACGCTCTCACATAGCTGAACCTTGGCGATTTCCGATTATCGATAGTTACAGCGATGGTAGTGATTTTGTTAAAAGTTATTCTTCCAATGTAGTAACTTTCGTATATCAGCAACTAGGGGCAACACCACCAAAAAATATTGCTGTAATTGGGACTTTTGCCAACCTTTATGAGCCAATTCCACTCAAGCCTGTTAACTTTATCGGGGAACCCACAGGATATTATGCTTTATCGATTGTGGTACCGAAAGCACAATTTCACACCTATAAATTTATCGTCGATGGGCAGGCAATTATAGACCCAATAAATCCCCAGCGTGCCCAGCTTGATAACGGTCAATTATGGTCACGATTTTTTACCCAATTGTGTACTGAGCCATTGAACTTTGAAGACTGGGAATTTGACATTGTAGCTCGATTAGTAGATCATATTTTGCCTTTCCGAACCAAGGAAGGGGAAAACTTTTTGAACCGTTATTACAATTTTTTGGGTAAACAAGATAAACAGGTGCAATACGCCTATGCTTATCGTCTAGATGAATCGGTAGGAGCCGCAAACTTTATTGACAATATTTTAGCCAGGGAAGAGAATCATCATTTAATTGATTACAAAATTTGCTTAGGTCAAATTAGCCGGATATTGCGGCAGCGCAATCCTTACGTTGAGCCAAAAGATGTCTCTAAAGAGTTGTACATCGATCTGTATGACGAAATGGCTATTAACAAAGTCAATGGTTGGAATTATCAGGAATATCAAGAACCTCGTTTCTTCCTGCAATTACTGCGCCGCCACACATTTACAGGTGCATTTTCTCATCCTAAATATGGTGGAAATGTGGGAGGAACAGGTTGGGCTTATCTATCAGAAAGATATAGAGATCAGAACGGCAAAACCCTATTTGATTGGCGCAGGGCGATAGAAGCACCCCTTGGACTTAACAGCGATTATCGAGGCTAATTGATTTACCCAGGAGAAGATATATGCAAACAGAATTTGATGTAGTGATCGTTGGTAGTGGCGCTGGAGGTTCTCCCATTGCCTACACTTTAGCGAAGGCTGGGAAATCAGTACTGATCCTGGAAAAAGGCCCACTATTTCGGCCCCAGTATCAGAATCCTCAAGGGTTAAGTGACTTTAAGCGCGATGAATTGTTTGCTGATGGGCCAGAAAAGCGTATCCGCGTTCCTGGAGTTGCTAATCAGAACGAAGCTTTTTATTCTAGCCACGTTGAACCAGATATTAACGACGAGCCGCATATCTACCGCGATCCCAATGGACAAGATCGAGCCACAATTGAAGGCTATACAGCCCAAGTAGTGGGTGGTGGAACTCAACTTTATGGTGGTGTTTCCCTGCGGTTCACCCCTACCGATTTACGCTTACAAAGCTTCAATGCTGGACGTAAAGACTTAAAGAATGACCCGAATGGGGATGTGCCAAGAGAAGCGCGTGATTGGCCTGTAACTTATGATGAGCTAGAACCGTACTATGTGAAAGCTGAATACCTGGTAGGTCTTAACGGCACTGCCGAAAACCAGTTGAAGCCTTTTAGTAAAGATAGCTATCAACCGCCCCTAGAACCTAATCCAATTAGCAACTATGCGAAATTTGGTATGGACAAGCTAGGCGAACAATTGGGTAATGGTCAGCCGATTAAGCCCTACCGCACACCGCTAGCGGTGATTACCCGCGATCATCAACCCAGTGGACGCAAAGTTCCCAAAGATCCCGAAACCATTAAAACCAGTTATGTGAACCGCTTTGGCTGTCCTCTGGGTGTGAAATCAAGTACTTGGGTATCTTTACTCAGCCCGATCGCTAACCAACCAAATTTTGAAATTCGGACAAACTGCGTAGTTACTCATCTTGAAAGTGAGGGATCGAAAGTTAGCCGAGTCGTGTACCGCGATCCGAACGGCAAAACCCGGTTTGTTCAAGGAAAGTTGGTAATCGTCGCTTGTTCTGCCATTGAATCGATTCGGTTGCTGAAGCTGTCAGCACAGCTGAGTTCCGAATTCAATAAACGCATCAACCAAAATGATTTATTAGGTAAATACTTCCTTACCCACTGTTTTGGAGGTGCTAGTGCCCTGATGCCCACCCGCAGCGATAAAACCTTAGCTCTTGATGCTGATTGGGCAACCGATGCTTGCGCCACTGACGACTTTCTCAAAAGCAGAGGACTTTGGGCTGGAGGGGCAATCTATAACAATACTTCCGATCAAGCCTTACCTATTTCTCTTGGACGTACCCACGGTAGTCGTGATTTAGACACACTCTGGAAAGGTTTTATCGAAGATACCAGTTTAGCAGCTCAAGGGTTGACGGACTTTTTGGATAACAACATGGGTAGGGGTTTATCCGTCAGCTTTATGGCCAATCAAGTACCCCTGAAGACCAATCGGATTGAACTCCATCCGACAATTAAAGATAAGTGGGGTCGTCCTGTGGCTCACATCATCAAAGAATGGCACAGCCACGACAGATATCTCATGGACACCTTGGCGGAAATGTGCGGCCAGGTTTTGAAGTTGGGTGGTAATTCAATTCCAGGTGAATTCAAATTTGAATTTCAAGGTCAAGGTGGCGTGTACCTGGCAGAAAACGCTTTAGCACGGATTGCTAACCATATTCTTGGCGGAGCCAGGTTTGGTAATGACCGCAAAGACTCGGTGCTAGACCGCAATTGCAAAGTTTGGGACTTTGATAACCTCTACGTCACCGATGGCTCATTTATGCCGACATCGGGAGGCGCAAACCCCACGTTGACAATTCAGGCCAATTCTTTTCGGGTAGCTGACGAATTACTTAAGAGGCTTTAACTTTATGGACCCAGCATTTAACGACATTCAAACCAATCCGTGGAACGAGATTTTTAAAGTCGTCTTTTTTCCCGATCGCATTTACCATGCCGAATACCTCAACGCTACCCGCAGCCCCCGTTATCGTTACAACGTGCGAGAGGTTCGCAGCTACTTGGGGATCAATGCCCTCAAGGGAGAGGTATATCTGGATGGAAAATTTATCAGTAATTTTCTGCGGCTGGAATATAGATCCAGTCGTTTAGTAGAGCAAGTACGCGAGAAAAAACGGTTGCTCAGTAGTGGTGTGATTGCCTGGGTGAAGTTATTACCGGAAGATGAAAGCAAGAAAGCAGAAAGCAGGGTAAAACTGCACCATTGCCCGTGGATTGATGCTTACACTGTGGAGATTTGGGAAACTTTAGAAGCTCCCAATACCAGCTATCACGATTTTCAGATTTTGGATCAGATGGGACGCGATGGATCAATTACGCGAGTTAAGGCATTTAACCCAGCTTTGCGAGATATCAAAGCACTGACGCAGATCGAATTGGCATTTCGTGAAAACGATCGCAATTTACCCACTGGCTACCAAATTAGTGATGCTGATGCATGTTGGGATAATGACTATTCGCGATCGCACCAAGAACCCCGGACTCAAGAACCCAGTTCATCTCAAAACACCGTTGACGATCAAAACTATCTGATCAACTTTCAGCGCGGTTGGTTTTTGCAAGCACCAGACATTAAGCCTGTGCGCTATCGAAATGCCATGATGGATGGCGACAATCCAGATCGAGCAGACAACAACATTATTGATATGCGCTGGATTGTTCAACGAGAACTAGGCGGTTCCAACATCTTCTTCCACGAAGTGACAATTCCTCCCGGCACAGTTGAAGGCACTCACCAACATATTGGTACGGAAGAATTGTATTACATCTCCGAGGGAGAGGGCATCGCCTATATGCGTGCCGGTGACGATCCTGCAACAGATAAATACCCAACTGTAGAACGTCAAGTTATGGGACTGGGGAAACGCGAATTTAAAGAACTGCCAGTGAAACCAGGTAGCGTTATTTTCACCAAAAGCGGTGGGATGCATGGCATTCGTAACCCTGGTACAAAACCCCTAAAATTCGTTGCTTTCTTATATCACACAATCTAATCTTAACCTTTGCCATGTTTATTCTTCATTCTGACAGTGTTTTTAAAGTCGATCCCAATACCCCGCCTGAGTATAGTCGGGGTAATCCGCTGCTGAAGTTGCTGAACTTTCTCGAACGTGCCCAACTAGCGGCTGAACGTGATTTCTATTTGAGTGGGGAGTTCCAATATTTATTTCCCTATGAATCCCTAGTTTTATATGGGCCTCAGGGGAATGATGCTAATATTCTCGACCCGGCTCAACAGGACAATAAAACAGATTTCCAAAAGCAAAATGTCAAAGATTTCGTTAGTACCGACACCTTTTTGACTCGAGGTTTGGTGACTGTGGGAGAGTGGACAGGGCCATTTTTGCGAGTTTCTTACCGTGGCGGCCCTGATAGTAAATTATCCATTGCTGCCAACCATAAACTAGGAGAAAAAATTAAGCTCTGGATTAAAGTTGCAGGTGTGGCAACTCCAGCGTTGATTTTGGTGCCGTATAATCCCTTAAGCGATCGCTATGAAGTTGAGTTTTGGGGTTATCCAGGCAACGATTTACGAAATCAACTAGACGATAAAGGACGTAATGCCCTAGATCGCGGTGAACTCCAGGTACGAAATGATTTAGTACATGGCAACATAGCAGACTTCAACCGGGAAGCATTAAGCGATCGCTATATACTAGATGTCGCCCCCACAAACACCATGCATCCTATATTACCTCTGCATGTAGAGCTTGCTTGGGCAGATTTTAGCGAAAAAATTTGGGACTCCCAAAATGGGGCAAATTACCACTACGAATTCAATATGATCCTCCGAGGATGGGATCACTTTTTAGGAACAGGTATCAGTCCTAACCCTCACGGTGGTGTTGGCTTTTTGGAATATCGCAATTTGATGTCTAATTATGGGCGCTACTCTAATAAACCGGAATTGGGTCGCCAGTTAAACTCATGGAACTTCAACGCCTTTGGTACTAAGAATCATGGCAACAGTTTTGAACGATTCTTTGCCGTAGATTACATGGATTTACACGTCCTCAATCCTAGCTGTGGGATTGGTTTACATCGCCATCGTGATAACCAAGAAGTTTTTCTGATGATGGATGGCCAAGGCTTTATGGTAGTAGGAGATTGGTGCAAAATGCCAGAGCGAGAACGCTGCTTTGAAATCCGTACACTACAAGCTGGACACTTTGCCATGCTCAAAGGTGGTAATCTCCACGCTTTAATGAATGCTACTGATGAACAAGTTTCTCTGTTTATGTTTGGGGGATATGATTAATGTAAATTTGGTTGCATTATTAGAACACGAATAGATCATTTGCTCGGTGTTCCTAGTTATTCCAAATATTGGGTAAATATTCCCAGCAACTAAAGAAATACCTGGACAGTGATAACCGATACCTATTAGATTTTGGATTTCATCTGGCTGTAATTAAACACCAGAAGCAATGTACATTTTTTCGCACAGTAGCGCAGAGAATTAACGATCGCTCTGCGTTATTTTGCGTTAACAAACAGTACAAGACCTGTACGCTGGAAATTCTACCCGATCTAGTGCCAAAGTTAAGCTAGTGCGTGTCTAAGTTGCAGATTTTTTCGTTAAAACTGTCATTTGCCATTGGTTATTAACAAAGGACAACTGATAAATGACTAATGACAAAGGACATTCACGAATAAATAAGCAATTAAAATGCGTCACAGCCTAGCAATAATTGCAGTTTGCTCTAGAAGTTTAGTATGACAAAGGCATTCCCAAGCATAGCAAGGCGCTTGAAAAGTACAGGAATCAAGTTGTTGAAGATGGGAACCTTCCTAATAACCCGTTTTATTGCAAGCTGGAAACGCTTCTTCCTGGGTGATACTGTTGATGTTCGCTCCTCCACTCCCTCCTTTGATGTCCGTCCCTCCTTAGCGGGCCCAGTCCTGAGTTTGGGTGGGGGAGGCCCCGATGTCGATGATGCTATCCAGTGGATGATTAACCAAGTTAGGGGAGGTAGTAACTCCAGCACTAAAGTTAATGTTGTAGTTCTCCGCACTAATGGTAATCACGATTACAATCGGCTAATTTATGCCATGAAGGGCGTAAATTTTGTGGAAACTCTTCTGGTTAGGGATAGACAAGAGGCAAACAAAGCTGAGATTTATGAAAAAATCCGAAATGCTGATGTAGTTTTCTTTGCTGGCGGGGATCAATGTCAATATATCCGTAACTGGAAAGATACCAAGCTTGAGGCTGCCGTTAAGTCAGTTTACCTTAAGGGAGGTGGTATTGGTGGCACTAGTGCGGGTGCAATGATCCAAAGTGATTGTGTCTATGATGCTTGCGCTTCTTCCGAAAAAGGCATTGAAACTAGAGACGCACTCGAAGATCCCTACCGAGATATTACTTTTACTTACAATTTTTTCAATTGGAGTAATTTGAAGGGAACTATCGTAGATACACACTTTGACAGACGGGAAAGAATGGGTCGAATTATGACTTTCATTGCCCGTCAAATTAAGGATGGTGTATCTAGCAGTGTTTTAGGTATAGCGGTTAGTGAAAGTACGTCGGTTCTTGTGGATAAAAACGGTTTGGTGAAAGTTATGGGTAGGGGTGCGGCATACTTTGTACTTGGCAATCATCTGCCAGAAGTATGCGAACCCCGAAAGCCTTTGACCTTTTCCAATTACAAAATTTGGAAAGTTCGCAGTGGCGACACCTTCAACTTAAGAAATAGACCAACTTCTGGGTACTATCTCAGGAGTGTCAAAAGGGGACGGATTGATTCAAATCCCTATTGAATGGGAGGGCTGATTCAGCCTATTTCAAACCGGATTTGTCACGATGGTTAGCGAGAAAATTGTAAGTAAGCTGTTACGCATTTAATTTGTATATTTACTCGTGAGAGTTGTCATTGGTCATTGGTCATTAGTCATTTGTATTTCAAAAGACAGATGACCAATTGACTTCGGACAGTCTGAATGCAAAAATGTACAATCTAGACGCGCATCATTTAATCGTGAGAGTTGTCATTGGTCATTTTCCTTTTTCTCTTTAACCGAATTGTATTGCCCCAAACTCTCCCCGATGCTTTGGGCAGGGGAGCGTTTGTCTTAGCAAATGCCGGGTGGAGTTCTTTATTTTTGATTTATGCAAGAGGTCTAATTTTTAATTGTTATAACCCTTAATTTTTATTATGTTCTAATTTTGAAAATAGCTTTCAGGAGCTTTTAGCTCACTTGGTCAGGAGGGTTAAATAAAAGTAATTTTAGAAAGGAATTTGACAGAATTTGAGCTTCGGTTTTGCTCGGCTCAACTTAGCATATATAAGATTTTGAAAGTAATTTCGGGCAATATTAAGCGCTAATAGGTTGTTCAGATTCAATTAACTGATTATTCGGTACATCAAATCTAATAGTACTAGCTGCCCAGTCTTTGAAATCGGGTGCTAGCCAGACTAGCTTACGCAGAATTTCATCATTGACCCACAATACCAAGGGAAACTGAAACTGTTTCCGAAACTCATCTCGCATGATATTGGTACTAATAATCAGTTGGTTAATTGCCACTACAGATTCTAAGCCTCGTACCATCAAAGCTTCGGGTTGAGTAGTACCAATTTCACTTCTAATAGCTGTGTATAATTTCTCATCAGTAGATGAGAGTACAATTTCGTGGATATCTGCTGATGAAAATTCTGTTAGCAAATTCATCACTTGCTCCTGCTTTTGAACACTGTTACAACAAGCTAATAACAGTGAAAACTGTCCGCCAGAAACCATCATCGCCCTTGCCAGTCTCTTAGTAGCTGCTGTGCTGCTAACTGTGCCGTTTTCTGAATTGGTTAAGCCGATCATGAAAAACACCCTTCTTTTGATTTTCAAGCATATTCAGTGATTCTACCCTATTAATTTTTATTCAAAAGTGTTAATTGGGTAACTTGGATGACTTTTTTCTGTAATATTAAGCATTATATAACTAACAAGCAGATGGTGCATTATCTCATGTTCACAATTTCGGGATAATGTAAAGATAATATCAACACAAGGTCTGCAACAGGGGACATACGAAGAATTAACAATTGCATTATCACTGGATTTTCATAGATTTTTGCATCTGCTAACAATTAAGTATTTTTTAATATATAGTAAAAAAAGTAATCAGTAAAAGTCTAACAGTAAATGTTAGCAAGTGGCAAAACTTATAGCAGTTTTCAAATGCACTCCTACTTAAATATTAGGTTTTCCATATCACCCTTCTTTTGCGATCGCCCTATAACTTTGCTTCACGCTAACACCAGTTATCTACAGCAGTAAACCTCCTACAGCAAGAGTTAACCGCGTCACAGGGTCTTTTCAATCAGCCATTTGGGGAGGGATATTGAGTCGAGAGTAGTAAAATAGTCTTAACACAAGATGCAGAAATCTTGTTGCATTAAAGCTAACTCATCCGTTTGATAGAACTGTAGATTGAAGATGTCGCTCCGTTAGTGGAGGACAGGGAATATTTAGCTTTCTAAGATCGATTTAGAACATCTGAACTATAACAACAAGTTTGGAATTTGCTCAATTGCTGCATTTTTTGAAGTTGATAGCCAATAACAAACGTATTGTAAATATTTATTTAATTTTTTGGAAACCAATTAGGAATATTACATCATGCTATTTAAAAATCGGAGGTTTGCGGGTCAAGTTTTGGCTAAAGAGTTAACCGCTTATGCTAATGACCCAGATGTTGTGGTATTAGGGCTACCAAGGGGTGGTGTACCCATTGCTTTTGAAGTTGCCAAAACCTTAAATGCTCCCTTAGATGTTTTAGTGGTACGTAAATTGGGTGTGCCCGATCGAGAAGAACTAGCGATGGGAGCGATCGCTTCTGGTGGTGTGCGGATAGTCAATAAACATATTATCAACCTAGTGAAGATATCCGATGAAGTAATTGCCAGGGTAGCGCTACAAGAAGAACGGGAGTTAGAGCGGCGGGAACGGCTTTATCGCCAAAATCGCCCGTTAAGAGATTTGAAAGGACGCACAGTCATCTTGGTAGATGATGGTTTAGCAACGGGTGCAACGATGTGGGCTGCTGTCGTAACTGTACGAAAACAGCAACCTGCTCAGATTGCGATCGCTGTGCCTGTGGCTGCACCTGAAACTTACCAAGAGTTAGAAACTGAGGTTGACGAAATCGTTTGCATCTCCAGACCCAACCCTTTCCAGAGCGTTGGTCTTTGGTACGAAAGCTTTCCTCAAACGACCGATGAAGAAGTCTGCGACTTACTCGCAAAAGCGGCAAAGAACGATGAAGAAAGGGAAAGGGGAAAGGGAACCAGTAACTTAAAAGCAGGGGTTTCAAATATGGACGCGGCTTACTTATCGCACTACGTGCCTTAAAAATCTTCTTTTTTTATTCTCCATATTTAAAAATAGGGGCTTCATAACCTGTTGGGGAAAATAACATTAGTGTATTGCCCTTTCCCCTTCTCCTTTACCCTTTTCCCCAAACCCGATTCCGAGTTAAAAATTCAAAACCCGAGAAGTATTGTAGCGGTTCGGATTAGTGATATTGGCGATACAAAAACGTCGATCGAGTATACAAACTAGTTGATATGGTTAAATAATGCTGAGTTCATCTGAAACAGCACCCGATGTTTCACGAGCCATACTCAATAATCCCCAAGAATAAATTATGTCTCTGATTGAAAACAAAGTGGTAATCATCACCGGAGCCAGCAGTGGGTTAGGCGAGGCAACTGCCAAGCGACTTGCTGCTAGTGGAGCCAAACTGATGTTGGCTGCCAGACGCGAAGATCGGCTCAAAGATTTGGTTGGAGCGATCGCTAAATCAGGAGGAACTGCAACCTATAAAGTAACGGATGTCGCAGATAGCGCCCAAGTGGAAGCTTTAGCCAAGGAAACTTTGAGTACATACAGCCGGATCGACGTGCTAATCAATAATGCCGGATTGATGCCGCTTTCTGCCCTCGACCAAGTAAAGGTAGACGAGTGGGAGCGGATGATCGATATCAACATTAAGGGCGTTCTTTATGGGATTGCTGCCGTGTTGCCGATTATGCGTCAGCAAAAGTCTGGTCACGTCATTAACCTATCATCAGTGGCCGGACATAAAGTGTTTCCGGGAGCGGCCGTCTACTGTGCCACCAAGTACGCAGTGCGGGCGATTTCTGAGGGGCTGCGGCTAGAGTCAAATGGTGAAATCCGTTCGACTAATATCTCACCAGGAGCGGTTGCCACTGAGCTGGGTAACACGATTACCGATAAAGACGCAGCAGCGGGAATTAACCAACTTTATGAAATCGCCATTGATGCAGATGCCATTGCCCGTGCGATCGCATACGCCATAGAGCAACCCAGTGATGTTGATGTGAATGAAATCATCATCCGTCCGACACGTCAAGAACTTTAACTTTAGGCTTACAGAGCAAGCATTCGGCTCAGATAGCCAGACAATATCTTGAACGCGCGAGTGAGTATAGAAATCTCACTAAAAAAAACTCTGTGTACCTCTGCGCTTTTTTTAGCGTCGCTTTGCGTTTAAAAACGTAACTATTTTAGGCAAAGCTGTATAAATTGTCAGTGTCAGATTAATAAGTCCAGTTTTGCTTAGTCTGTAAACTGTAATGGCATGGCAAGGCTAAAGTAGTGCGTGGGATGGGCGTCTCGCCCGTCCTTGGCGGGTAAGATACCCGCCCCACAAGAAAATTGATTGTAACATTTTAGCCTTACCACGCCAGTAGGCTTTATCACCTATGCTCTCTAAATCTGCAATGGGCAAGAGTAGCTGTGTAGGGAACCCAAATGGCGGGATCGGGGCAGCGCCTTCGATTGTGTCAAATAAACTGGTTCAATGCCACTAAAATCGAGTCCGACTTTTGCTTGCGATCGCACAAGCACATAATGGGCGCTTGAGCCTTTGTCAAAAGCGAGCTTTTTACCCTTTAGGTCGGCCAGCCTCTGAATCGGCGAATCTTCCGCTACTAGAATCTCTTGACCTTTGGGAGCGGTATAATTCTTCACTATACATATTTATTTTGATATTAATAAAACGTCGATACATGACAGATATATAATTGGTTAAACTTTGGTTTTGAGCAAATTCATATGAGTAATTTTGACCATTCTCAGTATCGAAAAGATTATCTTATTTTATTAGTAATTTGGGTGATAGCATTAGCTATAGATAGAGCTTGGTTTTTGTTAGATGACTCAATTCCAGCCTTCGATCAAAGCGCACATTTAGCTACAGCATTACATCATTATAAAGTTTTTCAAAACTTCAATATCTTCTCAGGAAATTGGTGGTTATCTCTGTGGGAATTAACTCCCAGTTATCGCGCTCCTTTTGTATATATTTGCACTGTCCCATTTTTGATGTTGTTTGGCCGTGGATATGACCAAGCAAGTTTGGTCAACTTATTGTATACTGCGATGATTATAGTTTCAGTATATCATTTAGGTAATTTTTTATTTAAAAATCGAAAAATTAGCATAACTGCCAGCATATTTTGTGTATTATTTCCTATTTTAGGAATTAATCGGACAGATTATTTATTAGATTATGGTTTGACAGCAATTGTTACAGTAACTTTTACAGTCCTGACAATTTGGAAATATAGTTATATTGGTTTTTTTTCATGGGTATTAACTATCCTATTGGGCGTTGGAATAGGTTTACTTTTGTTGGCTAAACCTACAGGTTTTATTTTTATTTTAGTTCCTAGTATTTGGGTATTAATTAGTTTTATTAGAAAACGTAGATTTCTCAAACTAATTCAAGCTTGCTTATCTTTGATAATAGCTTGGTTAATTTGTAGTTTTTGGTATGGCTTAAATTGGTTAACAATTATAACATCGGCATTAAATGCTAACCAAGTTGGAAAAAGGGAGGGCGATCCTTCTGCCACAACTATTGCTGGATGGCTATACTATCCACAAATGATTCCAGAAAGCGTTGGTTTACCAATATTATGTGCAAGTATTGGCATTTTATTGGTTTATCTGATTAAATATAAATTTACTACTAATTCAATTTCAGCGAATCTCCATAAATCGGCTCGAATTTGGTTATTAGTTACCTTAGTAAGTAGCTATATAATTTGTTCTTTGGGCACAAATAAAGATATTAGATTTATTCTGCCATGCTTTCCGATAATTAGTTTAATATTGGCGGATTTATTCAATTTAGTTGAAAATATATATTTTGATAGACTGAGATTAGCCACTTTAGTATTAAGTTGCATAGTTTTACTAAACAATTTGTTTCCATTACCCCTAATTCAAGCATGGGGTAGTAGACATTTACCTAATAATGATGCTCAAGAATATCCTCTAGACAAACTTATACACAAAATCACCGAAACCAATTTATATTTAAGGTCGAATTTAGGGGTAATTCCTGTTTCTACACCGCAAATAAATGAGTATACTTTAAATTATTTTGGGGCATTAGCAGATTTTCGCGTATCTGGCAGAAAATTAACAACCAAATTATCTCAGATAGAGCAAGATTTACAATATTTTTGTTGGTATATTACTAGAGATAATGAACCATATAGACCTGGAGAAAGTGGAGAGACTAAAAAGAAATTAAAATTTTTAGTCGAATCTTCTCCTGATTTGAAATTAAAGGGCGACTGGATATTACCTCATGGAGATAAAATGCGTTTATATAACTGCAAAAATCCTCCTGTAACTGTTGAAAAAATCAATAATAGTGAGTCTGCAATTAGTCTAGAAAAAGTGGCGGTATCTCAGCAATTAATTTTAGATCAAAACAATCCTGTAACCTATGAAATAACGGGTTCATGGAATGATTTGCAAAATGGGATATTACTGTTAAAATGGCAAAATGGCCAATCATCCTGGTATCACGATCATGCCATTGGCTTAGGTAATTTATACTGTGGCATCAAATGTCATCCTGAAGGAACTTTCCGGGTGAAAGAAGCTTTAGCTACATTTATTCCGAAAACACTACCACTAGGAAAATATCAGCTATCAGCACTATATTTAGATAGAAGAAACAACAAAACCACATCTTTAAATATTCCAGATATTACTGTAAATGTGACAGATGTAGGAACAGTAGAAAAATCGCCAGCTTTAGATTTAGTTACCCGAACTTCACAATTAGCACAAGAGTTACAACAGGGTAAATTAAATAATATCTTTGTGCAGATAGGTCATTTCAATCAATACGATCCCACTCAGGATTATTTAAAACAAATTGATTTCGCGGCTAATTATTATCTGCAAACAGAGCCAAATAATTTAAATTGGCGCTACACTTTAGTCTTATC
The DNA here is from genome assembly GCF_034530815.1 of Nostoc sp. DedSLP03. Lineage (NCBI taxonomy): Bacteria > Bacillati > Cyanobacteriota > Cyanophyceae > Nostocales > Nostocaceae > Nostoc > Nostoc sp. DedSLP03. The sequence continues at coordinate 53,134 of NZ_JAVRCK010000047.1, read as the reverse complement.
ACAACTTTTACAGCGCCAAGTCCCAGAATTAATCCAAAATTTAAAAGAATTAACTAAATATGATGCTCAAAATCCTTACACATGGATTTATTTAGCTTTTGTTTATTTATATAATTTTCAACCTACACAAGCTCAACCAAAATTAGCGATCGCAGAACAATTAAAACCAGATATACCAGAATTAAAAACTTTAAAAACTGTAACAAATATTATGAAATTTTTGCCACTACAAAGGTTTGCTACCAAGGAATAGGAGAAATTCAAATAAAAACCATTATTAGGATGCAAGTAGCTGTAGTTAAAAATTGACTATTATCAAGACATATAAATAACTTTAGTTGCTGATTGTAAAAATATCAATAAATATTTACAATAAAATAAAAAAAGTAAAATAATGTCAACGAATTTGATAGAAAAAACATATTAAATCTGTCCAAAAGTAGAGATAATTTTTAGAAGACGAAAACAATACAAACCATTTACTTGGATAAGGTTTGATGTCGAGAAACTGTTCCAACTTCAGGGGAGAATTCAGCACGTGAAGGCTCCGGTGTTATAAACCTGAAGAGTAAATAAAAGGGACTGGGTATGGAAAAGAGGCATCGGGGCAGGGTGCAAAAGGGAAAATTCTCCCTTGCTCCCTGCTCCCTTGCTTCTTCCCCAGTTGCCGATACATAGAGAAAAAGTTAAGCGCGAGGACATAGATTTAGTATGGCTAATAGCAGTGCAATCACCGCAGCACGACATTTGAGTGAAAAGTTACCTTCACCGCTCAAACGTTTGGCAGATTTGGCTTATAACTATTGGTGGAGTTGGAGCGGCGATCGCATCTCTCTATTCCAAAGCATTGATCCCCAAGAATGGGAACGCTGTGGGCATAATCCAGTCGCAATTTTAGAGTCGGCAAGTTATGAGCGTCTGACGCAATTAGCAGAAGACCCATTTTATCTAAAGCAGATATCCGCCCTCGCGCGTGAGTTTGACCAATACATCAACCAGCAAGATACTTGGGTTAGTCGAGTTGCACCGCAAGTATCCAAAGAACGCCCCATTGCTTACTTCTGCGCTGAATTTGGCATCCATGAATCTCTACCCGTCTACTCTGGTGGCTTGGGAATTCTCGCCGGGGATCACTTGAAATCATCATCAGATTTGGGTGTGCCGTTGGTTGGTGTTGGCTTGTTGTACCGCCAAGGTTATTTTCGGCAACGCTTGAACCGCCAAGGTTGGCAAGAAGATTATTATATTGACAACCCCTTTGGCCACATGCCCCTAGAGTTAATTAAAAATGAGCAAGGGGAATCGGTGACTATCGAGTTACAAGTTCGCCAACGGGTTGTGAAAGTGCAAATCTGGCGAGTGCAAGTTGGGCGAGTCACCTTATATTTATTAGATAGCGATCGCCACGATAACGATCCCATTGACCGTTGGTTGACGGGACACCTATATGGCGGTAACTTGGAAACCCGCATCGCCCAAGAAGTCGTTTTGGGAATTGGTGGTGTTCGCGCCTTACACGCCTTGGGAATTGAACCTTCTGTCTATCACCTCAACGAAGGACACGCTGCATTCTGCACCTTAGAAGTTGCGCGGGTAGAAATTGAGCGGACTGGTAAATCTTTCTACGACATTGAAGCCAAGGTGCGGAACAGTTGCGTATTTACCACCCATACCCCCGTTCCCGCCGGTCATGATGTCTTCTCGCCCGATTTAATCGACTCCTTCTTTGCCAGCTATTGGCCGCAATTGCGACTTTCGCGCGAACAATTTTTGTCGCTGGGTGCAAGGCGATTGGGCGATCCTTGGGAACCCTTTGGGATGACCGTTTTAGCTTTACGGATGTCTCGTGCTTGTAATGGCGTAAGTGAATTACACGGTCAAGTTTCCCGTAAAATGTGGACAGTTCTCTATCCGCAGCGATCCGAAGATAAAGTACCAATTGGTTACATTACCAATGGCGTTCATGCACCCACTTGGACTGCACCCTTGTTAGGCGACTTATATGAGGAATATTTGGGAGAAGACTGGAAAAATCGCGCCGTCGATCCCAAAATGTGGGCTAAAGTTGACGAGATTCCCGATGAGGAATTGTGGTCGCGGCATCTCATTCTCAAAGAAAGATTGATTGCCTTCACCCGTTATAAGGTAAAGAAATCACGGGAGTTGCGTGGCGAAAATCATCAACTCATTCAAGCAACAGAAAAATTACTCGATCCCAATGTCTTGACCATTGGATTTGCCAGACGCTTCAGCCCTTATAAACGTGGGGATCTGATTTTGCGTGATGCCCAACGCGCACTGAAGATTTTTGGTAATGCTCAACGTCCAGTACAAATTATCTTTGCAGGTAAAGCCCACCCAGCCGATGAAGAAGGTAAGCGGATTATCCAACGCTTAATGGAGTGGTGTCACAATTCCGGGATTATCAACCGAGTTGCCTTTATTGAAGATTACGACATTTACACTGGTCAAAAATTGGTGCAAGGGGTGGACGTTTGGTTAAATAATCCCCGTCGTCCTTTGGAAGCATCTGGTACGAGTGGACAAAAAGTCTGCTTCAACGGCGGTCTTAATTGCAGCGTTTTGGATGGCTGGTGGTGCGAAGGCTACCAAACAGGGCCAGATGGTAAAGGAATTAACGGTTGGGCAATTGGTGAAGATGCTCATACTAGCGATCAAGAATTGCAAGATGGGATTGATTCGCGATCGCTTTATCAGCTGTTAGAAGAAGAAATCGTTCCTCTATACTATGACCAAGATGCCCAAGGCATTCCTCACCGTTGGGTGCAGATGATGAAAACGTCCATTAAGACGAATGCGCCGTTATTCAACACCGACAGGATGATTGCCGACTATGTTTCACAGGTGTATGTTCCAGAGATTTCTAAGAGTGTGGAACCGATTTTAGCTAAAGTACTGCTTTAGAGCATTTTTACTTTCCTGGTTAAATAGGGGGCGGGTTTTCTGCCCCTTTTTTTGCTCCTAGTATCGCTTGCGATATAGCACAAGCCTTGGTGGTTAGGACATTAACAGATGATAAAACTTAGACACAACAAGACTTTTCACCCAATCCCCAGTCACCAGTCCCCAGTCCCTTGCGATAAGATCGAGAATAAATTCATGCTGTGTTTATGGCAACCCAACTCAGCCAAGCCAAATCACCAACAGAACTGGTAATCTCTTGGGAAGCCTTACCCAAAGATTTTCAACTAGAGGATGAACCAGTGGAGAATACCGGTCAGCCACTTTTAGCTGGTGCTTTGCGTGAAAGCCTAGAAATCAGTGGATTCATCCAACCCCAGATGTTGATAGCTTCAAACTTTGGTCTTTGTGCGACAGTCAACGAGCAATTTATTGCCAAAGCACCAGATTGGGTTTATGTGCTGTCGGTTAATCAAGTGGTGGCTAACCGCAAAAGTTATACACCCAATTTAGAAGGAGATATTCCGGCGATCGCTATTGAATTTTTATCCGATACTGAAGGTGGAGAATATTCAGTCAAGCGAACTTATCCACCAGGAAAATGGTTTTTCTACGAGCAAATTTTGCAGATTCCCATCTACATAATTTTTGAACCTTATGGCGGTTTATTAGAATATTATCAACTGGAAAATAAGCGCTATGAGTTAAAGCAACCTGACGAAAATGGTCGTCATTGGATTGATGTAATGGGCTTATTTCTAGTAACTTGGCAAGGAACAAAAGAAGGTCGCACTGGGTATTGGTTGCGCTGGTGGGATCGAGATGGTAATTTATTACCGTGGGCTGTAGAACAGATTGAACAAGAACGCCAACGCGCCGAACAAGAACGTCAACGCGCCGAACAAGAACGTCAGCAAAAAGAACGACTGATTTCTTACTTACAATCTCAGGGTATTGACCCGAATAACTTGCCCCCGTTTGAGTAGAGGCAATTTCAAAGTCCCTCTCCCAAACTTGAGAGAGAGATTTAGGGTGAGGCTTTTTTATTCATGTAAGAAGTTTAATCATCCGATTCTGCAAAACTAGTTTGCTATATCAATGGTGAATCATGACTGAGAAACAAGATCCCTAACTTCTTTAAAAATTCGCGAATCTGCGGCTGATAAATCAAATAGGATTATTACAGAAATCCTAAATCATTTGATGAATTAATACTCATCACTCTGGAAATATCTTTTTTAGTTGAGAAATAATGTCAAAATGGCTTATTTTCCAATCTTCCCATGCATTTTGAATAGCTTCTTTTTGTTCTTGAGTTAACTGCCAAGAAAGTGGAGGATTAATTTTACCACGAGGAAATTTAATAGGAATATGCATAATTTCTATTCCTTTTTGGCAAGATTTATCTTTTAAAAATTGCTGCACTTTTTCCGGCTCATCATGCTTGTAGCCACATTTATACTTGTCTGTCAAAAGTTCTATATTTAATTTATTGCCTTCGTTCTGTGTATCACTACGAACATTTAATAAAGCGAGCAATGAACCAATAACTTCCATCTGCCATCCCGGAGCGCCTTTTTCTTTTTGAGGATTCTCATCATCAGGAAAAGCATTGATTTGGATTAAAACAACTTTTTTAATTTGGGAAGATTGCTCAGATTCTAATAGTTGATTTAGTAAATCTATGGTAGTACCAATACCAAAGTTGTCGAAGTAACCACCATCACCTATATGATAATTCCATCTAGTATCTTGACTAGGACGGCACACAGGAGATACATAAGGAAAAGTGGCAGATAATCTAGCGGCTGTCGTCACATCAATATCATATTCTGGATAAAGGGTATTAAAATCTATAGATTTGCAATCTTTATGCGGACTAAAAGTCATTGGACTAACTAAAAAACGCCTTCCATCTTCAACTAAAGTTGCATTAAAAATAGGAATAGGAATAATTCCTTGGTCAATTTTGTCACTCCAGCTACCTAAACTTGCATTAGGATTTTTCATTTCTCCTTTCCAATCTATTTCGATAGCAGTACCACGGTCTTGTTCAGTTGTAGTATCTTTCTCTTTCTCTTTTGGTAAGACAAAAGGTAAACCAATAAAACGAAGTAAATCTGGATAAGCAAATCCCCAGCCTGTAGCATCTAAACTGTCTTGTGTAGCGCTTTTAAAAATCTGTTTTAATTGATTTTCTTCTGGATAACCCCGATCTCCAAATCTATCCAAATAAAACATTGTACCGACAGAACCACCAGAAACTGAGCTTATCCAACCAATAGCTTTGGTAAATTTAGATCCAAGTTCTTGCTGTAAACCAGTCAAAACTTTAGCTGTCCATCCAGATGCTTGAATACCTCCACCACTAGCACAAACTACTACTAAAGTTTTATCTTCAGTTTGTTGATTTTTCAGACGTTGAGAGATAACATTAATCCACTTTTCTTTTGTTGGTTTTAGCCAGTTGTTTTTTGAGTATATTTTGTAAAAATGGTCTACCTGAAAAATAGCATAAGAACCAGATGAAATTGCTAAAAATAGTAGCAACGTGGGAATGCGAGACACATCAACAAAGTAAGAAATACCTCCTATCCACACTACAATAACTGACAAAATGAGAGTAATATAAAAAAGAGCAGGGGCTTCAAATCTATTACTAATTGAGCGAGGTTTCAAGATAAAATAACCTAACCCATAAACAATTAATAGAAAAATTGAAAATACTGTTATTGCAGCAATTCCGTAAGCTAAATTCCCATCTCCATCTACATAACCCCTTTGTATTCTTTCTGGTAAAAAAGAAATTATTTTTAATAAAACCTGTTTTAAAAACTGATTATGTTCAAAAAAATGCTTGTTAAAGTAATTGGTTATTAGCAATAAAGCTCCTGCAATAATGCCAAATATAATTCCCCAGCCTTCCCAGCGACGATCTACTTCTTGTATTTCTTTTTTAGAAAGCTGAGTCGCCTTAATGGCAATTGGAAGACTTAAGATAATAGCGATTAAATATTGGAGAAATACTGGAATTACTTGCTGTTGAGGTACATCAAAACGAAGATGGGAATTATACAAGATGATATCGAAAACTTGTATCGTAGCCAGTCCTGCTAAAACTGCACCTCCAATAACTACAATCAACTGATTATTAGCGCGAAGTACAAATAAGTTTTTCAACATTGCTGATAAACCAGTATTTACTGAAATTGTTGGCAAGAATAACAGTAATAGACCAACAATTATAGGTACTCGCAAAAAGAAAATATATTGCAATACACTGTAGAAGTTTTGTAGCATTAAACTCAGGAATGCTAGTCCCAACCACAAGACAATGCCGTTAAAAACCTGTTGTCTTTTGTTCATAACAAATCTCTGGAAAGATACAAAAATTTAATTGTTTTTGTTCATCTTGGCTTATACACCCAGTTTTCAGATAAATGAGATTGAAGAAGAATTCAGGAGTAACAATTTAGGAGCAAAGCCGGAAACGTTCCGCTTTTGCTCGCTCCGGTGAGAATGAAGACGCTTGTGGACTCGCTCTAGAAGCAAGATATAAGCCAATAAAGTTTGATACACAAGAAGATATCAAAATTCCGCAAAAGGGATTATGAAGTTATATTTATACCAATTCTCTAAAATCTGGCAACAGATTCAAACCCCGAAACCCAGATCATAGCTGACTTTCTTAATTACAAATTGGTATTAGTTAAGTATTAAGAAGTACTAAATATGTATTGATACCAGAGTCTAAAAAATATAAAACATAAGCAGATTTTATCACCCAAGTAAATAATGCAGGTTGGAGCGGTTATACTTTTGGGCTAATTGATAAGTATAAGTTAATTGCCTGGACTCGTTCGCGAAATATATAGCTTTCCAGGCTTTTATCTGATTTTAATCTTCAAGCATTTCCAACAATTGCGTCTCGCTTAACTGCGTAATTCCCAAGGAAATTGCTTTGTCTAACTTGGAACCGGCATCTTCTCCTAACACTAAATAATCGGTTTTTTTACTCACTGAATCAGTTACTTTTCCCCCAGCTTTTTGAATCAAGGCCTTCGCTTCATCTCGCTTCAAAGTTGGCAATGTACCTGTAATTACAAAAGTTTTACCTGCAAATTTTTGATTACCATCCCCAACTATTTTTGTTTCCTCAGTAGCAGTTAATTGCAATCCTTCTGCTTGCAAGCGTTCTATCAACCTTTGGTTAGCATCAATCCGAAACCACTGGTACACAGATTGGGCAATTTCAGCACCAATACCATAAATGCCTTCAATATCTGATTGCTTTGCTGCTGCTAACTGCTCTACAGTGAAATATTTCTGAGTCAACAATTGAGCGTTGACACTGCCAACATGACGGATGCCTAAACCATACAATACCCTTGACCAAGGTTGATTTTTTGACTGAGCGATCGCATCCACTAATTTCTCTGCCGACTTTTTCCCCATCCTTTCCAATGCAGATAACTTCTCTGCTGTCAACTCATATAAATCGGCAACACAATCCACCAAACCTTTATCAACAAGTTGATATACCAGCTTTTCGCCCATACCTTTAATATCCAAGGCATCACGACTTACCCAATGTTCAATGGAACCTTTGAGAATCGCCGCACAGGAAGCATTGACGCATCGAGTCACCGCCTCACCGGATTCTCGCACCACCAATTGGCCGCAGACTGGACAATGGCTGGGCATAAGGAAGGGTTCGGTGTCAGCAGGACGAAGTTCTTTGATTACCCTCAGCACTTCTGGAATGATTTCCCCAGCTTTGCGGACAATCACAGTATCGCCAATGCGGATATCTAATTGAGCAATGCGATCGCTATTATGTAAAGTGGCGCGGGAAACTGTTGTTCCCGCCAGTTGCACCGGGCGCATCTCTGCTAATGGCGTTAATGCTCCCGTTCTCCCAACATTTACAGCTATATTTTCTACACGGGTAGGTGCTTCTTCGGCTGGGTACTTTAAGGCTACAGCCCATCGAGGAAATTTTTGCGTAAATCCTAGCTGTTCCTGAAGTTTAAAAGAATTCAGCTTTACTACTACCCCATCAGTCATGTAAGGTAAATTCAGCCGTTCCGTATCCCAGTATTCGTAATATTTTGCCACTTCTGCGATCGAAGCACAGAGTTTGTGTTTGGGGTTGACTCGAAAACCCATCTTTTCCAACAACTCCAACGCTTCCCATTGGGTATTAGCAATACTGGTGTCATCCCTACCAGGAATGTGCAAGGTGTAGCCAAAGAAATCTAAGCGCCGTTTAGCCACAATGCGGGGATCTAATTGCCTGAGTGTACCAGCTGCGGCATTGCGAGGATTAGCAAATAATTGCTCGCTGGCTTTTTGCCTTTCTTCGTTAATTTGTTTAAATACTTCCAACGGCAAAAACGCCTCGCCTCGCACTTCCACTCTTTCGAGAATTTCTAACCCTTCAAAATTCAAACGTAAGGGAATTGAGCGAATTGTCCGTACATTTTGGGTAATATCTTCACCCGTCACCCCATCACCCCTAGTTGTGCCTCTAACTAGAATGCCATTTTGGTAGGTAAGAGCCAAAGCAGAACCATCAATTTTCAGTTCGCTGACATATTCCACTGCATCTATTTTCGGTACTTGTCGCCGCCAACGCTGATCCCATATTTGCAACTCATCAATATTGAATGCATTCTCCAGACTATACAAGGGGATATTGTGCCGCACCGAGGTAAACTGTGTTGCCGGTCTCTCACCAACCCGCTGAGTCGGACTATCGGGTGCTGTCAATTCTGGATATTGAGTTTCTAATTGTTGCAATTCTCGATATAGCTGGTCATAGACTGCATCCTCCATGATTGGAGCATCTAGGACGTAATAAGCATAGCTTGCTTGTTGCAATAACTGGCGCAATTCTTCTGTGCGCTTTACTTCAGGCTTAATCTGTGTCATAAAATTATAAAATATCTAAGACAAGGCTAACAAATCATACATTTGTACTATACAAAATTTAGGCTTTTGAGTCATATCAAAAGCTAAATAAGTTTTACCAAATCTTTGGCTACGTAATACTTGCATAGGGCGATCGCATCGCAAACTTCAGTAGTAAGCTTCCCCTGAGTACTAAGTATAATTCTACGGGTAAAAAATTTAGAGCGATCGCGAGTCAATAAATCGCTATATAAAAGAATGTAGAGACATAGCAATGCTACGGCTCTACAAAGGTAATAACGCATATTTAATTTCACCAGAGTTTATTAGAGAACTGAGTTGAGTAGCTGTAAATAGGCGAAATTATCTTTAGGATGGGCATCACCCGATACGGTTCGGATAAGCATTTTTCACAATCGAGTGTGGTCTGGGGAATGGGTTTGGAGGCATTGGGTAAAGGATGTATTCAAAACCAATACCTTTTCCCTTTTCCCTTTCCCCTTTAACCGAACCGTATTGGGGCATCGCCCCACCCCAAATTGTTATCCAATTACCTCAGCAGTCTTCTTCTTATCCAACTTGAGAATCAACACACCCAAAGGTGGTAAACACAAATCCAGAGAATAAGGATGACTGTGCAAAGACCAATCATCCGTCCATTTACCACCTAAGTTGCCCATATTGCTGCCGCCATATTGACGCGCATCGCTATTGAACAACTCTGTATAAAATCCCTTTTGCGGTACACCGATGCGGTAGTGAGAATGGGGTTGCGGTGTAAAATTGCAAACAACGACCGCAAAATCATCAGAATCCTTGTCACGACGCATGAAGGCAACTACACTATGGCGGTTATCGCTACAATCAATCCACTCAAACCCCGGTTCAGCAAAATCCTGGGTGTACAAAACTGGTTCAGAACGGTAGAGATGGTTCAATTCCCGGAAAAACGTTCTTAGCTGTTGGTGGGCTTCATGCTGTAATAAATGCCACTCCAAATCAGTCCAATCATTCCACTCACTCCACTGCCCAAATTCCATGCTCATAAACATGGTTTTTTTGCCTGGGTGAGCAAACATATAGGTAAATAAACAACGCACATTAGCTAACTTCTGCCATGTATCTCCTGGCATTTTGCCGATAATATTGCTCTTTCCATGCACCACTTCATCGTGGGACAGAGCTAGCATGAAGTTTTCGCTGTGGTTGTACCACATACTAAAGGTGATGTTATTTTGGTGGAACTGGCGGAACCAAGGGTCCATGCTGAAGTAATCCAGCATATCGTGCATCCAGCCCATATCCCACTTTAAGTTAAAGCCCAGTCCGCCTGTATAGGTTGGCCAAGATACCATTGGCCAGGAAGTAGATTCTTCAGCAATTGAGAGAACACCGGGGAAATAGCTAAAGATAATGTGATTTACCTGACGTAGAAAATCTGCTGCTTCTAGGTTTTCTCTGCCACCGTACTGGTTGGGCAGCCATTCTCCTGGTTCGCGGCAATAGTCGTTGTAGAGCATTGAGGCAACAGCATCGACACGAATTCCGTCAATGTGGTACTTGTCGAACCAGAAGAGGGCATTTGCTGCGAGGAAATTACTAACTTCATGGCGACCGTAGTTGAATACCAAAGTACCCCATCCTTTATGTTCGCCTTTACGGGGGTCAGCGTGTTCGTATAAGTGGCTACCATCAAAGAAAGCTAAACCATGTCCATCTTTGGGGAAGTGACCGGGAACCCAATCTACAATTACCCCTAGATCATTTTCGTGACATTTGTCAATGAAATACATTAAATCTTCGGGTCTGCCAAAACGCGAGGTGGGGGCATAGTACCCAGTTACTTGATAACCCCAAGAACCATCAAAGGGATGCTCCGCAATGGGCAGCATTTCTATGTGGGTATATCCTAATTCTTTGACATAAGGAATGAGTCGGTCAGCTAGTTCTCGGTAGGTAAGGAAGCGTGCGCCCGGCTTTAATCCAGAAACGACAACTACTGGTTCAGTTTCACCATTGGGAAGTTTCGCTGGTTCTGCACTCGCAGCGTGTAACCAAGAGCCTAAATGTACTTCGTAGACTGAGACAGGCTGGTTAAGGGGTTCAGTGCGACGCCGCTTTTCCATCCAGTTTTCATCACTCCAACTATAAGCATCTAAATCAGTGACAATGGATGCCGTTTTCGGGCGAACTTCTTGCTGGAAACCGTAGGGATCGGATTTTTCGTAAATGTGCCCTTCAAAATTTTTGATTTCATATTTGTAAGACTCTCCTACACCAATTTCAGGAATAAACAATTCCCAAATTCCGGTGCGGCCTTTACGCATCTGGTGTTTACGTCCATCCCAGAGGTTGAAGTCTCCCAACAATGAAACGTTGCGAGCGTTAGGCGCCCAAACTGCAAAATAAACGCCTTTAACGCCGCCTATTTCCGTAGGGTGCGCTCCCAGCTTTTCGTATATCCGGTGATGGTTGCCTTCACTAAACAAATGCAGGTCAAAATCTGTCAAGTTGGGAGAACGGAAAGCGTAAGGGTCATAGGTGACACGCTCATGTTCCCCTTCTTTAATCCGTAACTGGTAGTTTGCCAGTTCTGGAGTGTCAATCGTGCATTCAAAAAAGTGGGGATGATGCACTGTTTGCATTGGGTATTCCTTGCGTTGTTCGGGAAGAACCACCCATGCTGCACTTGCATTTGGTAGGTAAGCCCGTACAGCCCAGACAGTTTTGCCGTCTTGCTCTATAGGATGAGAACCTAGTATTTCAAAGGGATCGTTATGCTGATTCCAAACGATGCTGTTAACCTGTTCAGGGGCGATCGTGGTCATGGACATGAAGCTACCTAAGTGAAATAACGTGATTGACTAAATCTACTTTTTTAATATCTATATATATTCTTTACATTTATTTGCAATTTTGTCGCCACCGTTATCCTACATCAGAATGGGGTATTGAGCATGAGGCGTTGGGTATAGGGGAGCAGGGGAGGCAGGGGAGAATAACTCTTGACAAATGACAAATGACTAATGACGAATTTATCAAAAATTTAAAAATGGAAAAAACTGTAATAAGGTTTTACGTAAGCGCAGCAAGAAAATCTGTTCTCGAATTTTGGGGTCTAGTTTTGGTGGCGGGACTTCTTGTAGCTGGGCTTGTAATTGGATATACTCGGCAGCTGTTAGGGATTTTCCATCAATAGGCGATCGCGCTTCTATAATAATCTTTGTCCGTAATATTTCTTCTGGTGTATCCTCTGGTGGCGGTAATGCTATTGCTGCCGATCTCCAATAGTTACTTAAAAAAATAAAAATAGCACTAATTACTATTAAGCTCAGTAATTTTAGAGATTTTCTCGTTTTAACTCTCCTCATCTCCTGAACTACCTTCACAACGCAGGATGAAAATCTGTTTTTCTCATACCCAAATTTTCCCAATAAAAATCTGGCAATATCAAGGGAGATTACCAAGTCTTTCCTGATACGGAATAGACTACAGGAATGCTCAAGAGCAATTGCCAGCGATCGCGATAAATATTTTACCCTCTCACAACTCAGTAGTATAAGTAATTTAAAATGCCAAATGAATAGCTTAGATTAACTCAACTCCCTTGGACTGAGAACAAGGTTTGAGCGGGCGGGACTTTCACAAGGACACTTGGTAGAGGACATAACCCTCTTTACCAGTGTCCTCTACTTCCTGCCCTACTTAGTTGATATTTGAGCAAACTCTCGGCTCTAATAAACCAGCATAAAAATGAGGTTTTTTCGTGAACCCAATTAATTCGAGCGATACTTCGAGCTAGATAGTGAGGAATGCTGTCACTAAGTAGTTCTGGGCGCAATTTAAACTAAAGTTTAAGATGCCTTATTTAGGTTTAGCAGGAGTAGTCGCTGCGGGAGTTGCTGCGGGAGTTGCTGCGGGAGTTGCGGCAGGAGTAGTCTTAACAGCAGGTGCATCAGTTGGTTCACCTGTAGCGGCTGGAGTAGCAGTACCAGCACCATCACCACCACCACCTTCACAGGCCCCAAGAATTGCAGCCAGACTTAACATTAAAGCAAAACCAAAGATTTTTGTTTTCATAACTCCTCTTTCACCAATTGTGGCTAGAACAATTTTTCGCCTGTTGAATACGATACCGTATTTATTGCTTTTTTTAAATTCTGCGAGATTACATACTTAAAAAAAACAATCCTTTGGGGTATTGTTTTTGGAATTACTATCCTGATTAGTTTCTCTTAACTCAGGAGCAAAACGAAAAATACCAACTTATTTAGCAAACGGAGCTATGATAGCAAAAAATTTTATTTTTTTCACAGAGTATTGCATCTGGCTACCTGACGTTGCCATACTTTAGGTGCGATACCTAAAAGGTAAGCTGTCCAGTTTCTAATCGCTGATTGCAAACATTGCATATCTAGGGGATGCAAAACATTGATACAGCTACCTATCAGAAAAGTTAAAAGGGTATAGTCTGTTATGTGTGCTGGTTGCACAGAAGGTGATTTAAACCTTAGCAAAACAGACAATCAATCTAAAAGCGCAGTATTTTCCATCTAAAAAATTTAAAAATTTATGGTAGTTGCTCGTAAATCTACTGTTTCTACAAGGGGTAATTGGTTCCGGCGAGATTCTATCCTTTCTTTAGGAAGGCGACGTTCTGCGCCTATGGAGTCAGCAGCAGGGAGTGCTTCTACACCAGCATCGTCTTCAAGACAGCAGCGTTCCTCGAAAAATTTAGCGGTTTCTCCCACAAATAAGGCAGTTGTAGCTAAATCGGTGAAAGAGTTGGGTAGACAACAATTACCAAATCTCAACGAACAGTTGAATGCGAACCAAAAGAGTCCGGGGGAAGATTTTCTTGGGCTTCCCACAATGGCTAATTCTGGAGCTGCACCTTTGTGGTTGCTGCGCTTGTATACCTTTCATCGTTATTCGTCAGTTGTGGCGTTCTTGTTAGTAGCATCGACACTTGCTGTTTATGGTTGGACAGTCTATTCTCAAGAGCTTTGGGGTGAGTCATATCGCAGACTGCAAAACCTCCAACGTCATGAACGGCTGCTAACGACCACCAACGCGACGCTGAAAAATAAAATGGCTAATGAAGCAGAACAACCAACAGCAGGGCTGGTATCGCCAACTCCTGAAGGAGTGATTTTCTTGCCTCCTGCATCTCAAAGTCCTAAATCAGCATCGCCTAACACAACGCCAAATTCTGAAACCCAACCGCAAACACTCTCGCCACTGGGATACTAATCTCTAAGAGTCATTTGTCATTTGTCATTAGTCATTAGGACTGAGACTTCTGGTTAATCACAAAAGGCAACAGACAAAGCGCAAAGTCTGAGCGGAGGTTTCCTCCGTTGGCGTAGCCCGCCGCAGGCATCAGAACTTTGAAAGAGAGGACAAAGGACGAACCCAATGCAGAAGTCACCAAGCAAAACAAAATTCAGAAAGTTTCGGAATCCAAAATTTACAGGGCGACACAAGGGTGATAAACGAGGGCTTTTGGGAAAATTAGCCTCTAGTATGCAAGACCAAACATCCAACACTAAGTCCCGACTGTTTATTGTTTGGGGCGTATTAATGGCATCAGGGTTGGGGTTGGCTATTAACTTGTATAATCTCCAAATTGTCAAGGGGCCAAAGTTAACTGAGTATGCACGCAATCAGCAAATGGTGAATGTGCGACCTTTTATGCCCCGTCGCCCAGTGGTAGATCGCAATAGCGATCTGTTGGCTATTGACCGCCCTGTATATACTTTGTATGCTCATCCCAAGCTGTTTGATAAGTCTAATGAAGATATGGCAGAGCGACTTGCCCCAATTTTGGCAAAAGATACTGCTGAATTGGTGAAAACTTTTGAAAGCAAAAGAAGCGGAATTATACTTGCGCCAGCTTTACCAGAAGAAATTATCGATCGCGTCATCTCATTACGCTTAAATGGCCTGGAGTGGACTCAAAAATACTCCCGATATTACCCGCCAGACGATTTGGTTGCTGATGTGGTGGGCTACGTGAACATTGACCGCCGCGGTCAAGCTGGTGTGGAATACTCTCAAGAGAAGTTGCTAGAACGTCCTGTACAAACGGTACGGCTCAGTCGGTCAGGGAATGGGACTCTGATGCCGGATCGGGCGCCCGAAGGTTTTTTGCATTTTGACGATTTGCGATTACAACTGACTATCGATAGCCGTCTGCAACGAATTGCTCGGATTGCGCTCAAAGAACAGATGCAGAAGTTTGCCGCCAAACGTGGAGCGGTAATTGTCATGGATGCATTGGATGGTTCCTTACTGGCCCTAGTTTCTCAGCCTACTTATAATCCTAATGAATATGCTAAATCTGATATTTCACTATTTAAAAACTGGACAGTAGCGGATCTTTATGAACCGGGATCGACTTTTAAGCCTTTGAACGTGGCGATCGCTCTGGAAAATGGCATCATCAAACCAGATGATATGTTTAATGACTCCGGTTCGATTCGAGTTGCTAATTACACCATCAAAAATGCGATGAATAATGGTAATGGGCGAATCAGCATTGCTCAGATTTTGCAATATTCTAGCAATATTGGCATGGTGCAAATTATCCAACGTTTAAAGCCTTCAATTTACTACAACTGGTTAGAACGCTTAGGGCTAGGACAAAAAGTTGATACGGATTTACCTTTTGAAGTCGGCGGACGGCTCAAAAGTCAAGAAGAATTTATCGCTTCGCCAATTGAAGCAGCTACTACTTCCTTTGGACAAGGCTTTTCCATGACACCCTTGCAGCTAGTGCAAATGCACGGTGCATTAGCTAATGGCGGTAAGTTAGTTACACCCCATGTAGTTCGCGGGTTGATTGATAGCAAAGGGCAGATGCATGATTCACCCACTCACACCATCCCCCGGCAAATTTTCTCAACCGCAACAACTCAAAAGGTTGTGGAAATGATGGAAACTGTTGTTACTCAAGGCAGCGGTAAGCCGGCACAAATTCCGGGATATCGCATTGCTGGTAAAACTGGTACAGCCCAAAAAGCTAGTCCCAATGGCGGATACATCAAGGGTGCGAGAATGACCAGTTTCGTGGCTATTTTACCCGTGGAATCTCCTCGCTATGTAGTGTTTGCACTGGTGGATGAGCCAAAAGGAGAAAGTGCTTATGGTTCTACTGTCGCCGCGCCAATTGTGAAGTCGGTAATCGAAGCACTAATTCCTCTTGAACAGATTCCGCCCAGTAAGGCAATCGAGCAACAGAAGGGAGTGCCGTAGGAAGTGGCAGGGGAGCAGCACTTCGGCTACGCTCAGTGACCGGGGGGCAGGCAGGGCTGTTTCATTCCCTAAATAGCTTTAAAAATCAAGGGTTCTAGCAATTAAAGATTGATTGTTTTGTTACCAACGTGGCGAGAAAATGAACAATTTTACTGGTGTTCAAGTGCTTAAAAGTTCATCTGGTTCTCACTCTCACTTACAATTTTTATCGCTAACCATCTTGACAAATCCTGTTTGAAATGGAATGAATCAGCCCTGGGGGGGCAGGGGGTAGGGGGAGGAAAAGTTGTTTTGATTCCAAAAATTGGACAATTTATTTTTTGGAGTTCCCTTATTACGTGGTTGTGAGTATTCACAACTGGAAACTAGAAAATAGAGCATGAAACTCATCTTCATTGCTGGAGTTCATTTCCTGCCACCCCTGTTGATGAGTTTTATTACCGCAACTCTTCCTTATTGTAAAATACCTACACCTGTCAGCCACTCTCCACTCCCCTAACTAATCATGAAATTCGGTGTTGTTGTTTTTCCCGGTTCTAATTGCGATCGCGATGTTGCTTATGTAACCAGAGATTTACTGGGGCAACCAACTCGCATGGTTTGGCATCAAGAAACAGATATTGCTGATTTAGATGTTGTGATTATTCCTGGTGGCTTTAGTTACGGGGATTATCTCCGCTGTGGTGCGATCGCGCGTTTTTCACCTGTGATGCAACAAATTGTAGAACACGCCCAAAAGGGTAAGTTTGTCCTCGGTATTTGTAACGGCTTTCAGGTATTAACTGAAGCTGGACTTTTGCCAGGAGTGTTGACCAGAAATCGGGATTTACATTTTATTTGCGATCGCGTCCCCTTGAAAGTTGAGCGTACTAATCTATGGACGCAAGCTTATACAACTGGTGAAGTAATCACTTTGCCCATTGCCCACGGAGAGGGGCGATTCTACGCTGATGCAGCCACTCTGGCAGAAATTGAAGATAACGGGCAAGTCATATTTCGCTATGAAGGCGAAAACCCCAACGGTTCGCTGAACAACATTGCCGGGATTAGCGATCGCCGAGGCAATGTGTTGGGAATGATGCCGCACCCAGAAAGGGCATCAGACGCAATGCTAGGGGGTAGTGACGGCTTGAGGTTGTTTCAAGGCTTACTAGAGAAAGTAGCGGCATTAGCGTAAAGCAAATAAGTTGAGCGTTTTGCGACCGCTGTCTGCAAAATAAATGAACATTCTTCTACAGACAGCGATTTATTTTTTTGAGTAGGAACTTTGAAGTATTTTTCACAAATTATAAGCTCACGTGTTCTAATCTTTTAGTAGACTTACAAAAGTCTGCGTACACAAAAAACTTTAAGCCAGTTTTGGCAAGTTTTTGAGAACAAAAAGAGAAACAAACTTATGGGACTTTTCGATCAAATTCTTGGTGCCGTCGCTAATCCCAATCAACAGGGCAGCTTAGGTGAAATAGGAAGCATTGTTAACACTGTACAGCAGTTGAGCGATCGCACAGGCGCAAATCCTTCTACCATCCAATCAGTTTTGTCAATTGTGGGTGGTCAAGTACGTTCTGCTTTACAAGACAAACAAGCTACAGATGGTAATGAAGCCACACAAAGTTTAGTCAGTCAATATGCTGGTACTTCTGCTAACCCCCAAGCCGTCAATTCGTTGTTTTCTCCTCAGATACAACAGCAAGTAGCTGAAGTTGCTGCCCAGCGCACTGGGTTGGATGCTGGTATCGTTCAACAATTGCTACCTTTGGCAGTACCTTTGGTGCTAAAGTTTTTGCAATCAGGTGCCAATGCTCAAAATCCCCAAGCTGGCGGCAATCCCGTCCTAAATTCCTTTTTGGATGCTGATGGTGATGGTGATGTCGATATCGCTGATGCCATCCAAATGGCTAGTCGATATATGAGACAGTAACAGTTTTCTCCCTACTTCCTACTCCTTTGGGATAAACCAGACATCGGTAATTATACCTTGCTAGATTTTTAGCTAAGACATAGGCTGAAAAAACGATCAATTTGTAAATATAAATCAGACAGTCTATGTCTAAATTATTTGACTGTATTACTGAAGAACTGCAAAACTTTATTGCTGCCCAACACCTTTTCTTTGTTGGCTCTGCACCTTTGAGTCCTACGGGTCATGTTAACCTGTCTCCTAAAGGTCAGGACTGCTTTCGTATCTTGTCTCCCAAGCGAGTAGGTTATGTAGACCTTACAGGCAGTGGTAACGAAACGTCAGCCCATTTGCAAGAAAATGGGCGGATAACCTTCATGTTTTGTGCCTTTCAAGAACCCGCGTGTATCTTGCGTCTTTACGGTCAAGGAACCACGATTTTACCGAATTCTCCAGAGTGGGACTCGTTGTATTCTCTATTTTTGCCGATACCAGGAACTCGTCAAATTATCGTCGCTGACATTGAAACAATCCAGACTTCCTGTGGTTTTGGCGTACCACTCTATGAATATCAAGGTCAGCGACAGACTCTAGTAAACTGGGCTACTAAAAAAGGCGAAGAAGGAGTTAGAGAATATCAACAGAAGAAAAATCTTGTCAGCCTTGACGGTTTAGCAACACCACTGAGTAAATTACTCTAACTTTGCCTGATGGATTATTCTATTAATCCATATATTAGCGATCAAAGTAAAGGAGTCAGCAATCGAGAGACTCTCACAGCTAACTTGAACCAAAAAGGTTTTTTATCGTACTCATTAAGATCGACAGCAACACAGACAGCTAAATCATCCTCTAACATCTTTTTCACACTTTGGACAAACCGAGGCTCGGTAACAAAACCCATAACTTCAAAGTTGAGGGAAAAAGAGCGATTATCTAAGTTAACGGTTCCTACCCCTGCTAGATTCTCATCAATGACTATAATTTTCTGGTGCATAAACCCATTTTTGTAACGATACAACTTGATACCGATTTTTTCCATTTCGGTGTAGTAAGAGAAGGAACATAAATAAACAAATAAATGATCGGGTCGATTTGGTAAGAGAATTCGCACATCCACACCTCGCATTGCTGCCAGTTTTAAAGCTGACAATGTTGCCTCATCCGGCACAAAATATGGACTAGCAATCCACAGATGAGTTTGAGCTTGATTAATGAGTTCGACGAAAAAAAGCTTACAAGCTGGCAGACGATCTGCGGGCCCTGTAGGAAGTATCAATACAGTTTGATTATCCCGATTAATTTTTACCTGCCAGTTAACTTCGATAAGTTTTCGAGTTGCCCAATACCAATCTCGCACAAAGGAGTTTTGTAAGCTTTGTACACTTGGGCCTTCAAGCATAATATGAGTATCGCGCCAAGGACTCAAACGAGGATTTTTTCCTAAATATTCATCACCAATATTTAGTCCACCTACAAATGCGATTTCTCCATCCACCACCAAAATTTTGCGATGATTACGAAAATTCAATTGGAACCGATTACCCTGACCTTTAGTGGTGTTAAATGCACTCACTGCAATTCCATGCTGTTGTAAAGATTGGATATAAGGGCGAGATAGTTTCTTAGAACCAATTTCATCGTAGAGAAAATAGATGCTTATTCCTTGCTTGGCTTTAGCAATCAACGCTTCTTTAAACTCATTACCTGATTGGTCATCGTTAACAGTATAGAATTGAAACAAAATATAATTTGTCGCCGATGCAATCTTTTTCAGCATCGCTTCATAGGTTTGCTGACCATTAATCAGTAATTCGGCAGCATTCCCTGATGTGAAAGAAATGTCTGTAAAAGCCTCTGCTAATGGTTGCAACTGGGCTAGATTATCTGGTGGTGCAACCTGAAATTTAATCAGTTCGTTATAAGTAGAATGAAAAAGCTTATAGTGTTGTGCATAGACTGAGCGCAGTGTTTCAGCATATCCATGAAATTTAGTTCTTCCTAAAATCCAATACAACGGAATCGTTAGCCAGGGAAAGGTAATTAAAGAAATGCTCCAAGCAATTGCCCCTTGAGAAGAACGCACATTCATCACTGCATGGGCTGCATGTATAACTCCCACGCAATGAACAACAACTGTAGCTGTGCTAAAAATAGCTAGAACACCAGCATCTACAAGCATCTTAATTTTTTTGAGTATTGGTATAAGTAAATTCTGCCAGCAATGGCTTATGATCTGATGAACAAATTTGGTCTAGCACTTTAGCACTGGCTTTCTTCACACTGATATCTCGATAAAAGATATGATCTAAAGGAGGTGATAACAAAAAGCGTTTAATTTTCTCCTTCTCATCAGGTGCGAAAATTACAGGTGTTAATCCTAATTGAGTGGTTACTTGATTGAGAATAACTGCTCTTTTTCGACTCCAAGTATTAAAATCTCCTGAAAATATTAGTGGCCCCCGATGTATAGATAACGCTTGCTCTAATTCATTTAATTGGATTTTAAATTTATTTATATCTACAAAATTTATCAGATGAGTATTGATTGTCATGAGAGTTATGCTTTGCTCAGATAGCAGATACTCAGTGATTAAAGAAATTTTAGGAGTTTTAAAAATCGGTTCATAATGTTTAGTAGTGATAACTTTTTTTGTAATTGGGCTGATTGTCGATGCTGTAAAAATTCCTGAATAAGTTTGGTGATGAATATCTACGAAGTTAGGAGCAAAACTCCAATTCATTTTCAACCATTTTCCCCATTCATTTGCCTCTAACTTTAGAGAAAACTCTTGTAAAAATATGAGGTTTGGCTGATAAGTTGCAATTATTGTTGAAAAATCTTCTAACCAAGTCTTATTATAGTTTTGTTTAGCAATATTCCAACTGAGAACTTTAATTGATTGACTATTAATTTCTGTTTGAATTGAATTATTTTTATCAATTGTGAGTTCTTGTAAACGGAAAAATCTATAACCTGGAATAAATTTTGTAAAGAGAGTGTTTACGTGTTCTTGAATATTAGGCATTACTAATATTAAAATGGATTTATTCTAGCTTAACGCTGACTTTTCACGGCATCTGGAAAACCTCTCTCTAAATCTCTCTCCTAAAAGGAGAGAGACTTTGAATTTTCCCCCTTCCCGCGTCGGGAAGGGGGTTAGGGGGTTAGGTTTTTGGTGGACTTTTCCACATAACGTGAAAAGTCAGAGCTTAACGCTATTAAACAGTCGTTAGAGAAGAATAGCACGTTTGTAAAGCTACAATCTATGCTCCATAAGCACTAGAGCTTGAACAATGTCAGGATGGATCGGGCGATTTCCCTGGATAGACCTTAAAGCTTACCAGAGTGGCTTAAGAGAGCGATCGCAATCCTAAATAAATGATTTGTAAGAAAATTCACACCCTAGCTAACGTCATCTCCCCAAAGCATTGAGGGAACTACAGAGGGTCAAACTATCTCACATTTTCATGAATGATTTAGGATTACTATAGTAGACATCTATAAAAAAAATTGTCGTTTGTAGGCGTGAGTATTGTAATACCCACCCTATTATAATGTCTGACCATCTAAGCGACATACTTTTACTTTATTCATAATCTTTGCGCCTATTCTTTCATAAAAATTGATTCCACGCTCGTTAGACACAGCTACAGTCCAATCGATTCTGCCACAACCTTTTTCTTTGGCAATCTGGCGTAAGCGTAGCATGAGTACCTGGCCAACTCGGTGGCTTCGATATTCAGCTTTGACATATAAATCATCAAGCCAAATTCCAGATTTTGCTAAAAAAGTTGAATAGATAAAGTGATAGGTTGCCAACCCAATAGTATCGCCATTAACCTCAGCCAAAAGAACAAAAGCAAGAGGTGTTTCTCCAAATAAATCAATTTCTAGCTTTTGAGGAGTTGCTTCTACAGATTCAGGACAACCATCAAATTCAGCTTTCAAATGAATCAATTCCATAATGGCAGGAATATCTTTTTTATTTGCATATCGAATTAAAATATTCCTACCCTTATTATTCTCGCTATCTAATATTTTCCTAAAACTCATATTGGGGAATAACTTCTGTCTCATTCTTTGCTGCATTTATCCACTCTTGCATTGCTGGAAGTGCCAAAACTGACTCCACATAATTTCTAGAAACAGGATCTAACTGCACATCATAGGCTATAAAACGCAGAACAACTGGAGCAAAGAAAGCATCGGCTATTGTGAAATTCCCAAATAACAAATTGCCAGTAGTCCCAAACTTTTGACGTGATTCTTGCCAAATAGTAGTAATGCGGTCAATGTCTTGTTGTACGCCGGGTTCTAAACCTTTACCAGGATATTTAGTACGGCAGTTCATTGGCATATTCTGACGCAAGTTTTGAAATCCTGAGTGCATTTCTGCACTGATAGAACGAGCTAATGCTCTTGCAGCTTTATTTTCTGGCCACCAGTGCAGATTCGGAAATGTTTCCGCTAGATATTCACAAATAGCGAGAGAATCCCACACTGTTTGTTTATCGTGCAATAACACAGGTACTTTTCCTGATGACGAGTATTGCCGAATTTTCGATGAAAAATCTGGGTTGTTGTAGAGAGGAATCCGAATCTCATTGAATTCTAAACCAAATTGCTTCATCGCTAACCAAGGACGAAGCGACCAAGATGAATAATTTTTGTTGCCAATTACTAAAGTAAGTTGTGTCATGTTTTTAATACCGATAAAGTTGTTCAATCCACATAGACACATCAGTTTCCGAACCTGAAGAAAAAGATTTTCCGGTTACAGGGTCGTAAGCTTGCCAATAGATATTACCGTGGCGATCGACCTTTTGCCAAACTTGTAATTCATTCGGCTCTGTTAGGAGTTTTTTGACAAAATTCTCCCAAATCATATACAGAGATTTCCAGAAGTTTGAGTTGTT
Source organism: Nostoc sp. DedSLP03 (assembly GCF_034530815.1). Classification (NCBI taxonomy): domain Bacteria; kingdom Bacillati; phylum Cyanobacteriota; class Cyanophyceae; order Nostocales; family Nostocaceae; genus Nostoc; species Nostoc sp. DedSLP03. The sequence goes on along the minus strand of NZ_JAVRCK010000047.1, from coordinate 30,222 downwards.
TTTTTTCTGGAATGACGGACTACAATTTATTTCTATATCTTCTTTTTGTAAACACCTAATGTTATTGTTCATAAAATTATTCCTGAAAGTTGCTCAGTAAATAAAACAGTAACAACATCTCAGTTAGGAATCAAATCATGGCTTGCATAGGTTCTATAAATGGAATTTATAGATATAAAAAATCACTAATACAACCTTTTTGCCACAATAAAGTCAGGATGTGTATACCCTTGTTCTCATCAATTGCCTATGAAACTCTCCCAACTCCGAGCCATAGTTGCAGTAGCAGATCGTGGTAACTTTAGTGAGGCAGCTTTAGAATTGCAGCTTTCACAACCTGCAATTAGTCATGCGATCGCCACCCTAGAAGAAGAATTAGGTGTACCATTATTTGCGAGAGGTCGTCACGGTGCTGTGCTAACACCTGCTGGAGAGCGCATTTTGTATCATGCGCGTCAAGCAATGGAGCATCTAAAGATGATGCAACACGAAGCAAACTTGCATAAAGGTTTACACGGTGGTCATGTGCGAATTGCGGCTTTTCGGAGCGTCGCTACCCATCTATTACCAAAAGCGATCGCTCAATTTCACAATCAATTCCCAGAGATTGCTGTCACAATCATAGAGTGTGCTGCTTTCACGGATGTAGAACAGTGTTTGCATGATGGACGTGCCGATATTGGTATTACCTGTCTGCCAACTGGTGAAGAATTTGAAACCTGGGAAATTTTTCGGGATGAGTATGTAGCTTTACTACCACCAGATAGCAAAATTAGCAGTCCGAAAATTACTTGGGAAGACATCGCAGCCTATCCACCGGTTTTGCTTCCTTGTACACCTTGCGGACGCATTCTTCACAACCACCTGAAAACTTTGGCAATTCCAATTCATACTGCTACCGACATTCAAGAAGATTCCACAGTCGTTAGTATGGTGAATCAAGGGCTGAGAGCAGCTATTATGCCTCGTTTAGCAGCTGTACCCATTCCCCCAAAGGTGCAGGTATACAGTTTACCAGCACCCCTCGAAAGAGTCATTGCAACTGCAACTTTATCTAACACCCTGCAAATACCTGCGGTATTCACCTTTTTAGAAATGTTGAGTAAATTTGATTTTTATAGTTTAGCTAAATTCACTTATTGAACGCATCCGAATTACGAATTACGAATTACGAATTACGAATTACTTAACCCAATGCCTCCTTTAGCGAATTCTTCAACAGTTTTTTGTGAGAATTCATGAGTTGCGATCGCCTGCAACATTGCCAATGGTAAAGTTAAATGATCCGCCCCAGCTTGCAATGATGCGGCTGCTTCTTCAGGAGATTTGATACTAGCTGCCAAGATTTCTGTATCACTACCTTTGAGTACGCTAGCCATATCCCGCACTAAGGCAATACCATCACCTAACAATCGTGTAGCTCGATTTACATAAGCTATAGCAATTTTAGCTCCTGCTTCTCGTGCTACTGCTGCCTGTGCTGCACTATAAATCGCTGTCACCGAACAGGTAATTTCTGGTGATAGACTCGCCACCACTTCAAACCCTAACGGTGTTGCGGGAATCTTCAAAATTGTTTGCGAACCAATAATCTCGAAAGCTTTTCTACCTTCAGCTAGCATCCCAGCTTTATCAGATGCCATAAGTTGATAGTATAACGGCCCATTTGTCAAAGCGACCAATTTTTTGAGCGTGGTTTCTGGTGGAGTATCGCTTTGAGATAAGAGTGTGGGATTTGTGGTAATACCTTTTACCCATCCCCAAAGCTTAACAACTTCAGCTTCCGATGCGATCGCTGAGTCTAGATATAGTGCCATACTTAATTCCTCCTGTATTTCTCCTGCTATACACGCTACATCGTTCCGAAGCTCCGCATTGATATTTCTGCCAATCCCAAACAGATAAGTATTTTACCTGTTTATCTATACTTTTTTAACTAGTTTAGGGGTTTAAGTACCCTGGCTAACGACGGCAGAACGAATTGAAGCCTAAATCTAAATCCTCGTCACAAAACGTAATTACGAATTACGAATTACGAATTACGAATTATTTAATACCACAATTCATTCCCCTTTCCTTGAGAAATGCATCAAATGTAAACCTATCCGGTAACGAAGTTTGAGCGCCTGGTTTCGTCGCTGTCAAAGCACCTGCTGCTGCACCCCAAACAACTGCTTGATGTAAAGAAAGTCCTTCAAAAAGTGCCGCCGCTAAACCACCATTAAAAGCATCGCCTGCGGCTACTGTATCAACTGCATGAACTGAAAACGCGGGTACAAAAAACTTTTCTTCAGCAGTAGCACAAAAAACACCCTTAGCACCCAGTTTGACGATCGCACATTTCACACCCCGTTGCAATAAAACCGCAGCTGCTTTAGCTGCTTGTTCTTCTCCATTCACAGGAAAACCAACCAACTGCGCTGCTTCAACTTCATTCGGTGTAATAATGTCTACCAATGGATACAATTCATCTGGTAAATTAGATTGTGCGGGTGCGGGGTCAAAAATAACTTTTATATTTGCACCTTTTGCGGCTTTTGCAGCAGCAACCACGGCATCAATAGGAATTTCTAGTTGTAAAAGTAGTGCTGTAGCTGCTGGTAATAAGTGGGATAATCGTTCTACATCTTCTTGATTGACGCGCCCATTTGCACCAGGAATAACGACGATTTGATTTTCACCAGTCTGACTCACGGTGATAATAGCAACTCCAGAATTAACAGTTTCATCCACAAAAATGTTATCAGTCTGCACACCAGATGTTTGCAAATTGTTAACAAGTTCCTTACCAAAATCATCTGCACCTACACGCCCCACTATCTGGGTAGGAATGCCCAATTTTGCTAATGCTACGGCTTGATTGGCTCCTTTCCCTCCCGAAACTTTAAAAAAATCTTCTCCTAGCAACGTTTCTCCTGCAACTGGCAACCGAGGTGTTGTTGCTACCAAGTCTATATTGATGCTGCCGAAGACGATAATACTCATGATGCTGCTCTTAAAGTTATTTTGATTGATATTACAGGATGCTATGTCTGAAGGACTACGCCTACGCAAATATGTAAGTAAATTAGGGTTATGTGAAACGCCCGAAATGACCAATTCTCATAATTTACATCATGGTTAGTTGTACAGTACTTAATTGATAAACTCCTTTAACCCTTTTGGTGGTGTTGCTAATTATATGTATGATTTTTTTTGTAGAAAGGCAAAATCATTGTGGTAAAAGCGTAAACTCTACGGACACTTGCTTCTCTTTTCTGACACACCGTGAAATTTTTCACCAATAACTGGGAACCATATAACCATTGTTTTAATGATTGTCTTGTTAGGAGTAGGTTATGACATTCAAAATTCTCAGTTTAGATGGTGGTGGAATTCGTGGTGTAGTTTCGGTACAAATGCTCAAAGAGGTTGAAAGTCGAATCAAAGCAACTTACGGCTTAAAGTTACACCAATATTTTGACATGATTACCGGTACTTCTACTGGTTCGATTATTGCTGCGGGACTGGCGAAAGGCTTAAATACCACTGAACTGCTGAAACTATATGAAACAAAAGCCGAGCAAATCTTCCCGCAGCCAAGGAATTTTGAAAAACCCTGGCGATTTGTCAGAAATATATTTTCACCTAAATATTCTCATGATGGATTAGAGAAAGCTCTGGAAGATGAATCTGCTTTAGGTGAGACTAAAATTGGCGAAATTACCAACACTATATTGTTGATTCTTGCCTATGATATGCGTTATCGCAACACAACTTTTTTCACCAATTTACATCCTGATTTAGGTGCTCGCTGGTACGATGGAATTCCACTCAAAGATATATGTATTAGTTCGGCATCAGCGCCAACTTTCTTCCCTCCACGCGAGTTAAAAGCATCTAACGAAGAGAAATTTGGTAAATGGTCATTCCCTCATATTGATGGTGGAGTTTGTGCTAATAATCCATCCTTGGCAGCAATTAGTCAAGCTTTAAAAGTGAGTCGTTCTCCAAAACTATCACTAGAAGATAAGAAAAAATATAATTTAGAGAATCTCAAACTAGAGGATATTTCTGTACTTTCTATTGGTACGGGTAGAAGTGCCAACCCATTTGAATATGAACAAATAAAAAAATGGCACACGTTAAACTGGGTAGAGCGGCTTGTGGATGTGTTCATGGAACCAACAGGTGAAATAAATAGTACGATTTGTCAAAATATCCTTGGAGGTTTCGAGTCAGGGCACTACCTTCGATTGGATTTTGATTTGAATGAGAGATACAAACCCTTAGCAAATGAAGATTATAAAAAGACTCGTAACATCATAGAAAAAAAATATCTAAGGAAAAATCAGTATTTAGTTCAAGCTGTAAATACAAACCTCAAAGAATACAATGATGATTGCATAGTTAAGAATATCCGTGTAAATGAAGAGATGGATGATTCCAGCAATAAAAATATTAAAACTTTGATCGCTGCGGCTCAAGCTTTCATTGATATTGGTCTGCTTTATGATTCCAGAGTGTATGGTAAAGGGCCTCAAGTAAAAGATGCAATCGAACAATTTATAAAAGTTAATCCTATTACCCATACAACTACGAATCAGACTGAGGCTTTACCAGTCTGATACAATACTGAATTATTTGTAAAAAACCGGATATCTGACTTCTAAAAAAAGTCAGATATCTGTGGCTTACAATTCTCGCAAATCAAATAGGATTGTTATACAAATAAAATTTGTTATTAGGCGATCGCAGCAAAAGTTGGCTCGCTGTTATAGGACTCCTATTTGATTTTTGAAATATACTTAGGTTGCCCACTAAAAACTGGTGTTAATCTTTGCAAAACTTGCTTCAATACCATTACCGTCCAATCTATATCAGCTTCAGTCGTATCACGCCCCAAAGTTATACGAATTCCCCCCAAAGCAGCTTTTTCGGAATAGCCCATTGCTAACAATATTGGACTAGGGCTAAGTTTACCACTATGACAGGCAGCACCAGCACTGATGCCGATGCCAGCAAGGTTTAGCTGTCGTACCAAGGTTTTACCGCTCAATTTTTTTCCGTCGGCGTTTTCTAAGCACATACTGACATGGTGAGGTAAACGATCGCAAACATCCCCTGTAGGAATTAAACCAGGAATCTCAGCTAATTGAGCAAAAGCGCGATCGCGTAATTCAATTAATCGTGGTGTTTCTGTAGCTAATTCTTCGGCTGCTAATTCTGCTGCTACACCAAATCCGGCAATTATCGGTACTGCTTGCGTACCAGAACGCAGTCCCATTTCTTGTCCACCACCACCCAGCAAAGGCATTAACTCCACACCAGGACGCACATACAACGCCCCTACACCTTGCGGCCCATAGATTTTATGACTGGAAAGGCTAAGTAAGTCTACAGGTAGTTGTTGCACATCTATGGGTAAGCGTCCCGCAACTTGCACCGCATCTGTATGGAACAAAGCACCATGCGATTGCACAATTTTACCCAGTTCTGCGATCGGTTGCACGGTTCCAACTTCACTTTGACCGTAAATTATAGAAACCAAAACTGTATTATGTCGCAACGCCGCTTTTAAATCCAAGGGATTAACTCTGCCTTTAATATCTACAGATAAGCGCGTAACTTCCCAACCCCACATTTCTAGCAACCTTACTGTTTCAGAAATTGCGGAATGCTCAACGCTGGAGATAATAATATGTTGAGGAACAGCATACAATCGAGCCACACCCATAATCGCCAAATTATCTGCCTCAGTGCCACCAGAGGTAAAAACGATCGATTCAGGGGTAGCGGCATTAATTAAACCAGCAACTTGGACTCTGGCTTGTTCTATAACCGTTGCCGCCCGTTGTCCCCACTCATGTAAACTGGAGGGATTGCCCCACTGTTGAGTGAGGATTGTTTGCATAACTGCGATCGCTTCTTTTCGAGTCGGAGTAGTGGCGCTGTAATCTAGATAAATTTGCATAAAACCGATAATAGTGAGAATACAGGTTAGTGATAGACTACGGATTTGTCAGTATATACAGTTTTAGTGGACAAATCCTGAAAAAAATATTTGTAATTTTACATCTAATAGTGGATTTTTACCTTTACTTGGAAACTTATTTATCTACTTAATTCAGAACACAAAATTTTGGGAATGATAAATATATCCACTTTCAATCAACTTTTAACAGATTACAGTGCAACTTATCTCTAGACAAAGATATTTTTTATATATCTTTTTACTGATATTCTCTCTGGCGGGTTGTCAACGAGTCCAGTCTTATAATCAGCGTCCAGCACCCTTACCACAAGACCCGTTAATTCAAGCTTACTTTAATCATTCTGAGTCTTCAGAATACCAAGAAGCTTACCGTCAGCAAACTCGTCTGGGGGATGATTTAGAAAAACAGATTGTCGATGCTATTGTGCAAGCTAAATCTACAGTAGATGTAGCGGTGCAAGAATTACGTTTACCCAAAGTTGCCCAAGCATTGGTTGATAGACAAAAAGCTGGGGTAAAAGTCAGAATCATTTTAGAAAATACCTATAGCCGACCTTGGAGTAGCTTAACATCTGCTGAAATAGGTAAGTTAGATAAAAGAGAACAGGAACGTTACAACGAATTTCGCAAATTTATCGATCTTAACCAAGATAATCAACTCAGTCCAGCCGAAATCAATCAAAGAGATGCTTTGATTATTTTGCAGAATGCCCAAATTCCCTGGATAGACGATCGAGCGGATGGTTCAGCAGGTAGCAGCTTGATGCATCATAAATTTGTGATTGTAGACAATCGCCTTGTAATTATCACTTCCGCCAACTTTACATTAAGTGATACTTCTGGTGATTTTACAAATCTTAGCAGTTTAGGCAATGCCAATAATTTATTGCAGATTGACAGCCCAGAATTAGCATCTTTATTTACAGAAGAGTTTAATATTATGTGGGGTGATGGCCCAGGTGGTCAACCAGATAGTCGATTTGGTTTGAAAAAACCGATGCGTTTACCTAAACAAATAACTTTAGATAATACCAAAATTACTGTGCAATTTTCGCCGACTTCTCCAACTCAACTTTGGAGTAACAGTAGTAATGGTTTAATTGGTAAAACTTTAGATTCAGCAACCAAATCTATTGACATGGCGTTATTTGTCTTTTCCGAACAGCCTCTTGCCAATATTTTAGAAAAACGCCATCAAGAAAATGTGCAAATTCGCGCTTTAATTGAACCACAATTTGCCTACCGTCCTTACAGCGAAGCTTTAGATATGATGGGGGTTGCTCTGAGTAACAAATGTAAATATGAAGTTGACAATCATCCTTGGTCAAATCCAATTACTACCGTAGGTGTACCTGTATTACCCAAAGGGGATTTATTGCATCACAAATTTGCTGTTATTGATAGTCAAACAGTAATTACAGGTTCTCATAATTGGTCAGATGCGGCCAATAATGGTAACGATGAGACGCTTGTAACGATCGAAAATCCGGTAGTTGCTGCCCATTATGTGCGAGAATTTGCTCGTCTTTATGCCAAAGTAAAACCAGGCTTACCACCAGCAATTCAACAAAAAATTAAATTAGAACAAACACGATGTCCTCAATTGAAAAAGGCAGAAGGCAGAGAGCAAAAAAAACAATTTATATCTTGACCAGACTTAAGAAAAGTTCCAGGAGTGAGTGCTAGAACTTTAGAAAAATGGAGCGTAGGCGATAGCCTGTCGTAGACATTGCATGACTTTGTAAGGCGTACAGCTAGCTGTACATCCCTACAACGAGTATTCTACCTAGTTAAAAACATCTAAGATTACACAAATACCATATTTAAATTTGGCTGCTACCTAAACTAAGCAAACTACGGAAACGCCCATTCTGAGAAAATCGTTCTGCTACTATCTGTTGATAAACCGCCTCATAGCCATCAGTCATATGCTCAACGCTAAAAAGATTTTCGACATACTGGCGACAGGCATAGCGGTCTAACTCTGTTACCCGATCGATCGCACTGATGCACTCTTGAATATTATTGCAGAGGAAACCCGTCTTACCGTGGGAAATTACCTCTTCAGTAGAACCCAATTTCATCGCAATCACTGGCGTACCGGAAGCCATTGACTCTACCATCACCAATCCAAAGGGTTCCCGCCAAGTGATGGGGAACAGAGTTGCTACTGCACCTCCCATCAGGGCATTTTTTTGAGCATGATTGGCTTCACCTAAATACTCGATTTGCTCGCCGTCAATATGTGGTTTAATTTCCTTCTCAAAGTATTCCATATCAACGACATCCACCTTACCCGCCATTTTTAAATGCCAACCAGCAAGTTTTGCAATTTCTATGGCTAAATGTACTCCCTTTTCTGGAGACATCCTACCTAAAAATGCTAGGTAAGGAGGATCTTCTGGTTGGGAGTGAAACTCATAACTACTAACATCAATCCCGTTGTAAACCGTTGATATACAGTTCAACCCTAATCTTGGTTCTCGTTGTGAATTGGAAATACTGACGTAGGGTTGTTTTTTCGCAAAACTATACATCTTTTCGTTGTCAGGGGTAAAAGTACCGTGCAACGTGTGAACTGTAGGAGTTTTTACTAGATTTGCATAAGGCAGTGCCCCATGACCAATATGGGAGTGAATAATATCAAACTCTTCTGCACGTTCATACACCGAAGCTAGATTCAGCATCTCATAAGTGCTGTAATCTTTGATTGTGCGATCGAGTCTGAGAGCGCGGGGATGAACTGAAATTAGTTTTGCCAGACTAATCGAATCTCCCGATGCAAATAAAGTTACTTCGTGTCCGCGCCGGACTAATTCATCAGTCAGTAACCCTACTACTAACTCTATGCCACCATAAGCTGGAGGTGGAACTCTTTCCCACAGTGGAGCTACTTGAGCAATTCGCATCATAAACCTCCTAACAAATAAAACTTGAATTAGAAGTTTTTTCTTTCTGTTGTTGTAGTGCTTTTTATTAATTCACTTTGCATCAGAAATTAACTTCAGATACTAAATTTATTAACAATTACCTTTAAATCCTAAGCTTTTACTTCTATATTTTTCATCTATCCTAGTACGGAAATTACACACTCCTCAAGAGGTAAATACACTCTGAATGATGAAGTTTTGATGATTTTTGGCAATCTTAAATATATATTTTACTGATAACAAAAAGCTTTCTAAAATCGTCAAAATCTCAGATAAATGCTGATATTATCTGAAAAATCTCTGCATCCCTTGTCGTAAGAATTCAGTCCTTCTGAATTCAGGAGCTAAAATAGCTGAAGAATCAGGAAAAAATTTGATAAATAAATGTACGCATAAAGGTTAATAGAGACAGCAAATCCTTTGGGTATATAGGATATAGAAAAGTCCCCAGCTTTAGGTTGCTAGGGACTAACTACTTTCGGCTTGTAAACTGATTTACTGATTTAGCAGTCCGATCGCCATCTCAAGGTGCATTTTCGCTTTGTGCAAGTTTAGTAAACTCTCTTGGTCGTATCGGTCAGGGTAACTCATAGCCTTGCGCTCTAAAGTTATCCGAATTAGCGCCGCTTGTTCATCAGTGGGGGAGTTCATCTCATCTACGACTCCTTCGAGGAATTGAATAACACTAAAGCCTGGTGATTTTAAACCTTTTCCTTGCCTTAATTGAGCGAGTGCTATCTGTGGGAATGCCATCAAGGTAACAATCCAACTAGTTTTGTACCCTCCATTCCCGGTAGGCTTTAATCCGTAACGCCTACATAAGTCTCTCAACTCAGCAGTGGTTTTGATTTCGAGTTCTGACCTTGTGAACATAAAATAGAATTACCCATTTGTAAAAGTGGTATCGGTGGTGAACTGTTTTGACAGACGCGAACACCACCGATATAAAACTCTATCTATATGTTCACGTATCGTTCAAGCTATATTTACATCTCTCAACAATGCCTAATCCTAAAGGTAATCCAGAAAATTTAAAACCACTTAAGTCTGATAGAGAAGAACCGCTAACACAAAATCTTAATTTTCGTGTCACCGAAAAAATGAAGGAAGAGGTAAAAGCACAAGACGATCCTCCTGAGTTTTGCAGAGAAGCGATTCAGAAAGCACTGGATGAGAAAAAAGGGAAGTAGTAAAAGTTGTTGGAGTTTAGTGCAACAACTTTTCTAAAGTTTATTTTGCTCTACCTCGCCAAGTGCAGATGTACGCGTAAAATTCCTTGAATTACCTGTTGTACAGCTTCCTTACTCAAGCTGCCATCTACCCGAACAATTCGTGAGGGATGAGACGCTGCTAAATGCGCGTATCCTTGCTGAACGCGCCGATGAAAAGCGATTGTCTCTTGTTCAATGCGGTCTAGTCCGACTCCATCTCCCCGTTTGCGGGACAGTCCGACTTCGACATCGACATCTAGCCAAATAGTTAGATCGCTTTCTAAACCACGAGTGGCAATATTATTAAGCTGATTGATTAAACTCATATTCAGACCGCGACCATATCCTTGGTAGGCAATGGTAGAGTCAGTGTAGCGATCGCATAAAATATATTTCCCAGCTTGCAGTTGCGGTTTAAGTTCTTGTTCAACGTGTTGCGATCGGTCAGCAGCATACAACAAGAGTTCTGTCACCTCTGCAACTGGTTTATCTTCTGACTTTTCTAGTAGCAAGCGACGAATATGTACACCTAACTCTGTTCCCCCCGGTTCGCGAGTTACCACCACAGAAACACCGAGACTTTCCAACCACTCAGAACAAAGCTGCATTTGGCTGGTTTTGCCACAGCCTTCCACCCCTTCAAATACAATTAATTTCCCACCCATGCTTTTTTTGTTCGCTGCTATAAACTGATTCGCTGACGTTTCATCAGATCAAGAATAGCGCGAAGTGTAAAATTAACCTGCGATCGCAGTTGTAAAGACGGCGATTTATCGCGTCTCAAAAACTACGATTTAGTTTCCTGAAAATTACTGTCACTTAAACGGTACAGTATCTCGCCAGCTTTCGGCACAAGCAATATGCCTTCATCCTCTCGGTTAGCCCATTGAGTGGGTTGAATGGTCGCCGGATCGCGATAGTTTAAGTTATGAGCAGCACAGCGTTCAGCAGAAATGCCAGTAGCTAAAGTAACGCGAATCCGCGCTTGTTCTCCTTTTATCGGATCAAAAGTACCCATCCCTTTTAAGTGAGTACTATGGGCCAGCACTCCAGCAGGATATTCTTGGAATTTATGCCACTGTTTGAGAAAGTAATCCCGCACATGATAGCCAATTTGGGATAAAATTTCGCCGTGTGTATAGCTAAACTCGGTAATATGAGGCGCATATATAATTACTTCGCCTCCGTCAGCAACTACTGGTTCTAGCTTGTACATTCCTTTTGCTCCTGTCCAAATGTCATCATACATTTGGGGCATGACTGAAAGCACTTGTTTAAAAGGCCGGTCTACATATTTGATATGCAGTTTAGCTGATAATTTTGCAGCAGCTTCCCAGGCTGACTCTGGTCGATCTATATAAAGTCCAGCTAGCTGATTTGTTTTCGGTGCAACTACCATCGCCAAACAAAGCTTTGGGGTAGAAATCAGGCTAGCTGCTCGGTCAATCAAACGCCGGACTGGTGTTATTCCCAGCGTACCAATAATTTCGTAACAAGTAATTAAAGCACCTAACCAGTGTGAGAGATTAATTACTTCTTGACCACCAATACCAGGAAAAAAATATTTATTTCCACCAGAAAAGCCGACAACTTCGTGAGGAAAAACTGGGCCGCAAATCATGAGCAAATCGTATTCTGTTACCAGCTTATTAATCCGCACATTAACTGACTGATGCAGCATTCCACTGCTAATTTCTGCTATCTCGTCTGCCGAAATTACTCCACAAGAAATAAAGGTATCTGGTTCATTCCAAAGGTGGTTAAAGATGCGAATTTTTTTAAAAGTTGTCTCTCGTTCCTCTGGTGTCACTCCTACCAAGTGATTGATTTGTTCTTCACTCATCGGATTATGTGTACCCAGAGCAATTAAAAAATCCAGAGCCGCTACTCTTTGACTCAACTCCCGATCGAGCAATCGAAACATTTGCGGGATAGGAGCAGTGCGGGTACTATCTGGAATTAACACCAAGATGCGCTGTCCATCCAACTTAGGGTCTGCTAAAGCTTGATGAACTAGCGCCGAAACTTGCTCATCTGAAAGTGTCCCGTTATTTACAGCCAGTGAATACATGACATTGTTAAACTCCACTGTAGATACTAAATCCACCATCTACCGGCACAACTACCCCGTTAACAAAACTAGAACCAGAACTACATAACCAGATTAAGGTGCTGAGTAATTCATCTGGTTTTCCGAAACGTCCGGCGGGGGTATGGTCAATAATTTTTTGTCCGCGTTCGGTCAAACTCCCATCTGCATTTAGAAGTAAATCTCGATTTTGTTCCCCAATAAAAAACCCTGGTGCGATCGCATTTACTCGCATTCCATCACCATACTTTTGGGCGAGTTCTACAGCTAGCCAGCGAGTAAAGTTATCTATCCCCGCTTTCGCAGCCGAGTAGCCAACCACGCGGCTAATCGCTCGGATGGCAGACATAGAAGAAATATTCACAATGCAACCGTGGGGTTGACTTCTTTCCACCATTGCTTGACCAAAAACCTGACAAGGTAGGAGAGTCCCAACTAAATTGAGGCTAACTACTTCCTCAAAAGCTGTATGTGGCATCTCAAAAATATTCCCATCAGCAGTAATTGTGGCAGCCGGAATATTACCGCCAGCCATATTTACCAAAATATCTATTTCATCCCAACGCTGTATAATAACATCCCTAGCGATTTCTAATTGGGAGCGATCGCTAACATCTGCCACCACAGCCATACTTTCTCCACCGTTAGCAGTAATCTCAGCCACCACCGCCCCCGCCCTGACTTCATTGCGACCCAAAACCACCACTCGCGCTCCAGCCAGAGCCAAACCCTTTGCCATAGCCCCACCAAGCACACCAGAACCACCAGTAACTACCGCAACCCGCTCCTTCAAACTAAACAGTTTACTTAAAATCAACTCAGCCATCACCCATTCCCCCTCTCTGCGTACCTACCTCTGCGCTTCCCTTCGCGCCCCTACCCTACGGGAAGGCGTTCGCGTAGCGTCTCGTAGAGAAGCGCCTATGCGTTTCAATTCCCTTCAAACTTATAAGCAACCTTAGCAAGGTCATAAGCTAAAGCACGAGCCATACCATACCCTTCCTCCTCCTCAACCAATCCTCGTGCGACCAATCCAGCCAACCAATTGCAAGCTACCCGTCGCCAGACATGATGACGAGCCGGAATCGAAACAAAAGCCCGCGTATCATCATTAAATCCAGCAGTATTATAAATTCCCGCAGTTTCCATAACCTGATTGAAATAACGCTCCATACCATTTACGCTGTCGTGAAACCACCAAGGCGGGCCGAGCAATACACTGGGATAATGACCAGCTAACGGAGCCATTTCGCGGCTATAAGTGCTTTCATCCATACCAAAAATGATTAAATGGAAACGGTGATCGCTACCGTAAGCTGATAACAACGGGCGTAGATTGTGAGTCCATTCGATTTTTACGGGAATATCAGCACCTTTATCAGCGCCAAATTTCTCAAATAAAGCTGGGTTATGATTACGCATTACACCACAATGCATTTGCATCACTAACCCATCTTCCACACTCATCCGCGCCATTTCCATGAAGATATGACCGGTAAAATTTTCGACATCACCTGAATTCAGCTTGCCGGTTAATGCTCTGGCAAAGATAGCTTCGGCTTCTTGGTCAGAAAGGCGTGTGGTATAAGGTGTAGCTGCACCTTGATCGGTAGCTGTCGCGCCCATTTTTTTAAAGAAAGCTCGACGTTCTTCGAGAGCTTGCACAAAATTGGCGTAAGTGTTAATTTCTCTACCGATAGTGCGTTCCAATTTGGTAAGATTTTCGCGCCAACCAGGAGCATCCAGGTTAACTACTGCATCGGGGCGAAAAGTTGGTCTAATTTGAGTAAAACCTTCTTTGTGGAGCGATCGCTGATTCTCTAGATTATCGCTGGCGGCATCGGTAGTACAAAGTACTTCGATGTTAAAGCGTTTGAATAAAGCACGCGGGGAAAACTCTGGTGAAGCTAACAAACCTTCTAGATAATCATAGATACGTCCGGCATTGTGAGAATTTAAAGGTTCATCTACCCCAAAGACGTTAGTTAGTTCCTCTTTCAGCCACAACCCTGACGGAGTACCTTGGAATAGATAAAAATGGTCGGCGAACAATTGCCAGATTTTACGGTGGTCGGTTTCTACTGGCGAACCATCATTGGTTGGTATGCCCAAAGCTTGCAGAGATACGCCCCGACTATAGAGCATCCGCAAAAGGTAGTGGTCAGGGATAATCAGTAATTCTGTGGGCGAACCAAAACGGGCTGCGGGATTAGCTAACAAAGCTGGATCTACGTGTCCGTGTGGGCAAACTAAAGGTAACGCAGATATGCTATCAAAAAATTGATGGGCTAATCGTCTTTGAGCTGGTTCTGGAGAAAAGCAGCGATCGGGAGATAAACCCGGTTTTTTAGCTAACATAATTTTTGTATAAATTGTTTTGAATTTTAAATTGTTAATAATGCTGCACTGCTACCACGCTTTAATAAAAAAGGAGATAAAACGCGGTTTTCCACAGTTTTTTCTTCTATTAAATCGAGTAACATTTGCATGGCTATGCCACCAATTTCTAACATTGGCTGGCTGATTGTAGTCAGCGCCGGCGTAACGTAACCGCCCAAAGCAATACCATCAAATCCGACGAGGCTTAAATTTCGCGGTACTAAAATACCTAATTCTTGGCAAGCTAACAGAGCGCCAACCGCCACCATATCGTTGTAACAAAATATGCCTGTAACTTCCGCAGCCAATAGTTTAGATAGCATATTTTGTCCGGTGTTCACGTCGCTGGTTCTGGTATTATATTCATCACTAATTGAAACCCAATCATTATTTTGTGGGATACCAGCTTCTGCAAGGGCCATTTGATATCCTGCTAGGCGCTGCTGGTTCGATCTGCTGCGATCGCCTACACCCAAATAACCAATAGCGGTGTGTCCTAAACTAATTAAATGCTCTGTCGCTAATTTAGCACCTAAGCGATCGTCTATTGCAACTGAATGAAATATTTCTGATTGGTCTTCAGTCTGACTATTGATTAGAACTGTTGGTACAGCAATTTGTGTAAGTTGTTTAGTATGCTGTTTACTAATTCGCGAGTCAGCTATTAAAATCCCATCTACCCTGCGGCGATGAAAAGTATCAATAGCTGCCATTTCCTGCTCAAAATCTCGGTGTGAAGCACTCAATAAAACACTCAAACCCGCTGGTTTGGCTATCTTCTCGATTCCCTCTACCACCTCAGCGTAAAAGGGATCTGAAATTGAAGTTACTACTACACCAATAGTATTAGTACGTTTATTTTGCAAACTTTGAGCAATAGCATTCGGCACATAACTCATTTCCTCTGCCAGTCGCTTAATTTCTTCTCGCACTTTCGGGCTAATGAGAGCATTATCTCGCAAAGCGCGTGAAACTGTAGAATGAGAAACCCCTGCTCTGCGGGCAATATCTTCAATTGAAATTCTTCGTTTATTCATTATTTTAGCTTTTAAGCTTGCACACGTGTGCATTTGTATGTATTATAGAAAATAATCGTGATTTGTCAAGAGATTTGAATACAACTCACATTTCGCATGGCAAGGAGTTAAAAATCCTCACTCTCAGCTCCGTCAATGATTACAACTACAAGTTACAAATTACAAATTCCGAATTAGTTGAACTTTTATTCAGAAAAAAATGATTATTATCGTCATGGGTGTATCTGGTTCGGGAAAAACCACCATCGGAAAACTACTAGCAAACTCCTTAGAATGGGAATTTAGCGACGCTGATACTTTCCACTCGCCAGAAAATGTTGAGAAAATGCGGCGCGGTATCCCTCTGAGTGAAGAGGACAGAATACCTTGGTTACAAGATTTGCAAACAGCCATCAAGCATTGGTTGCAAGAAAATAAAAATGTAGTGCTGGCGTGTTCGGCTTTAAAAAATAGCTATCGGCAATTTTTGGTAGTGGATAGCGATAGCTCCGCCAACGCCAAGGGCGAACGCATCAAGCTAGTTTACCTCAAAGGGTCTTACGAGTTGATTCAAATGCGGTTAAAAAAGCGTAGCAATCATTACATGAGTGACAAACTACTCGATAGTCAGTTTTATACACTTGAAGAACCAGTAGATACTCTATCTATGGATGTTGCACAGCCACCCCAGATAATTGTCCAAAACATTAGAACTGCTTTAGAAATCTAGCTCAGTGGTGACAACCGTAATATTAAGATTAATCACGTATCTAGGAAAACACGAATTTTTGGCAACTAAATCACATCAGATGTAAGTCTAAAAAAATATCAAAGCAAGCAAATAACTGTAATGGTAGGAGAAAAGTAGTGTTTATAAGATTAGCGCAACAGCATCAGGAATTCGTCCAAGACTTGGTAATGAACCTGCAAGCCTTGACAATTATACTTGAGCGGCATGGCTATACTGCGTCTTGTTATACATGCGGCGAGCAAATGAACAGTGCTTCATTTATGGTTAGCCTAAAAGAAAAGCACCTGATTCGGTTTTTAGTATCTGATTACGGAATTACTTGGATGGAATTGTGGGAAGATCGCGAATTAATGAAGTTGGAGGGTGCAGAAGCGATAAACCAGTTACAAGAGTTGGCTAATATTGTCAAGGATTCCACTGCCATACAATTAATAAAATAGTTAACTACTCTTTTGGCTGAGTTCTACAAAAAAATTAACAGAGGTTTTGCACACGTGTGTAAAACAAAAGAGAAACTTATATATAATCAAAGGCTTGTGTACAACACGTACACAAGCCTTTTCAAAAATCTATCCAGCACAAAAATCAGCTATAGAGGCGTACAACTGTACGTCTTTAAGGCGTAGCGATCGGGTGCTGTGGTACAAGGTTGTCGCTACCCAAAAGGTATCAAAGTCTCTGAGAATTAATTAGCGATCGCATCAGTGCTTTGTCTTAACTCCAGTCCAAGCAGATTGGACAAAACACTGAAATAAATTATGCACAGGTATGCAAAGACGAAATGAAACTTAACACCTATTTTTGCACACGTGTGCAAAAATTGATAAATAAGTCTAATACAGGTTTTGCACACCTGTGCATAATAGAGTCCGAAAGTACGATTTAACAAATACAATATCGACAACTAGGAAGATATGTCTCAAACTCTAAATAATGCCATTGCTCAACTTCAAAACAATCCCTTACGTTCGCTAGAAGAATGGGAAAAAGACTTACTTAATCGCTATCCCGATCCAGATAACATCGTTAAAGAAGGTAAAACCACCGAAGAATACAGGAATTATGAAACTACTATTAGATATACGGTAAAAGAGTTTTATCGGTTAAATCATATTAATCAAACATATAATTTTGTACTTCAAAAAGAAAAAGAATTTTTGAAGTTTGATAAAAAAGAAATGTCTGTTTGGGATGCGGTCGAATTTTTAAATCAGTTGGTTGATGATTCCGATCCTGATACAGACATGGATCAGTTACAGCATCTATTGCAAACATCAGAAGCGATTCGCGCTGATGGTCATCCTGACTGGATGGTACTTACTGGCTTCTTTCACGATATGGGGAAAGTGCTTTGTCTGTTTGGTGAACCTCAATGGGCTACTGTAGGCGATACTTATCCTGTAGGTTGTGCATTTTCTGATAAAATTGTTTTCTCAGAATTCTTTAAAGAAAATCCTGATTATAATAACCCCGATTACAACACTAAATATGGCATTTACGAGCCTAACTGTGGATTAAATAATGTACATATGTCATGGGGGCATGATGAGTATTTTTATCAAATGATGAAAAACTATTTGCCTGAACCTGCATTGTATATGCTTCGTTATCACTCATTTTATCCTCAACATCGTGAAAATGCCTATGAGCATTTGATGGATCAACACGACCGAGAAATGTTTAAATGGGTACGTTTATTCAATCCCTACGATTTGTATTCTAAAAACCCTATTCCTCCTGATTGGCAGAAATTAAAACCATACTATGAAGATTTGGTGGCTAAATATTTACCCACAACATTAAAGTTTTAAACTGCTAGAAGAATTTGCAATTTTTGATTTTTGAGGGGATAAAGCTAGAACAAGAATTGATATGCAAACTTTTTTTATCTTTAATCAAGCTTGCAAATATCATCTTGTTTACTGTTTTATTACCTGTCATGTAATCAAGGAGGAATACCAAAGAAATAGACTTGCCAAGCTGATGAAAGTTGATTTGAAAAATCTAACCAAAGGATGTTTACATCTTCCAAAATCTCGTATTAATAATCAAAAAGCTCTCTACTCTAATAGTATCTTTTCTGAAGGAGATTGATTGAGAAATGTTAACGTTTTTCACATCAACCATAATATTGAATAGCGAAATTTATCCAAATGCTTTGGGATAAAGACTTTGAGTTCTCTCGATAGATTTAAACACTTTACAAATGTAAAGTTCGATAAAGAAATTAAATTTTTTACTAGGTCGGGATAAAATGAAATAAATTCAAAACAAATAAAGATTTATAAGTTTAATAAAACTAATTTTTGGAAGTTTTACTTAGAAGCTATTTTCAGGCTATGCACTACGAAGTAATTTTACTCAAAAATAATGTAATTATTTGAAGTAGTGTAATATTCGTAATTTTGCTTTAAAAATAAAACATTTTAGTTCGTGAAACTAATAGCAATAACTCCCATTAAGTCAAATAACAAGATTTTTTGAGTTTCAATTCCAAAAGTTAGTAGTAACGCTAGGTTAGGTCTAAGTTTTTCAGACCTAGTTTATTTGGTAATGACCTTTATCCAATTTAAATCAGTTGTTAGAATACAGATTAATATGAAGAAAATTTCGCTCATAGCTGGTATATTAGGTTTTGCGGTTCTTGGTTGCACAAATGGCGCTCATAATGACAATATTGCTACTAATACTACTAACAAGGCTACTAATATAAGTGCAGAGAGTCTTAGTACTTCAAATAGAAAATTGCAAACAATCGGCGTCGCTTTGGGTGACTTAGGCAATCCTTTCTATAATGCTGTGCAGAAGGGGGCCGAAACAGAAGCTCAAAAAATCGGCGGTAATATCAAAGTTAATGCGGTTTCCAGTGCCTTCGATCTGAACCAACAAACCAACCAAATCGAAAATTTTACAGCTGCAAATACTGATCTAATTATCCTCAGCGCTGTTGATAAAAAAGGAGTTAAACCAGTTATTGACCAAGCAAGGCTTGCAGGTAGGGTTGTTATTGCATTAGATTCAGCCGTTGATGCAGATGTGGATGCGATGATTAGTTCTAACAACACCCAAGCTGGTGAAGTTGCTTGCCAATATATTGCCGATCGCCTCAAAGGTCAAGGTAGTGTAGTCATCCTCAACGGTACGCCGATGGACTCAATCAATCAGCGAGTGAGTGGCTGTGAAAAGTCATTGTCTAAATATCCGAATATTAAACTGATCTCTAAAGAGCAAAACGCCGAAGGGACAAGGGATGGAGGACTGAGAGTCATGAGCGATTTGCTGACAACCTTTCCGAAAATTGATGCCGTTTTTGCTACTAACGATCAAAGCGGTGTCGGCGCAGATTTAGCTGCTAGACAAGCAAGACGCAATGAGTTTTTTATTGTTGGGGTTGACGGATCGCCTGATGCAACCAAAGCAATGGAAGACAAAAATGGTGTATTTGCTGCAACTGCTGCTCAAAATCCCGCAGGGATGGCTCAAAAAGCAGTTCAGATTGGCAATGATATCATCCAAGGTAAAAAACCTGAGTCATCTGAGATTCTGATTCCAGTCAAGTTGGTGACTAGAGAGAACCTTAGCAGCTACAAAGGCTGGTAATTTGTAATTGTCCTTTGTCATTTGTCCTTTGTCATTAGAAACACAAATGACTAATGACGGTTTATAGGGAGTTTTGCAAGATGGCGCATTAGCTGACAATACTTTACTTTATTTTTTGAACAATACGGTGTAAGTAAGAATGATTTTTAGGAGATATTTATGAATGTGAAAAAGATTCCGCTTACTTCTGGTGTTGCGCTTCGCTTAATCGCAGCTAGCATACTAGGTATCATTACTGGTAGCTTTGTCGGCTGTACAAATGGTTCCTCCGATCGCAACACTGCTACTAACAGTGATACTACAACTGCTATCAATACTAGTGCAGAAATTAAAACCGCCACTGAAAATAGAAAGTTGCGATCGGTTGCTTTTACCGTTGGCGATCTAAGTAACCCTTTCTTCGTTGTTATGGGAGAAGCAGTTGAGGCAGAAGCGAAGAGAATTGGCGGAAAAGATGTCAACGTTATTATCGCTTCCAGTGCTTATGACCTTAACCAACAAGCCAATCAAATTGAAAATTTTACGGCTGCAAATACTGACATCATTGTTTTGAACGCTGCTGATAAAAGTGGCATTAAGCCAATAGTTGAAAAAGCAAAACAAGCAGGTAGAATTGTCATTGCCGTAGACACAGGTGCTGAGGGAGGTGTGGATGCCACCATCACTACTAATAATACCCAAGCTGGAGAAGTTAGTTGCAAATATATTGCTGACCGCCTCAAAGGTAAAGGCAATGTAGTAATAGTTAACGGGCCGCCAGTGGATTCGGTAATTCAGCGAGTTAGTGGCTGCGAGAATGTATTGTCTAAATATCCCAATATCAAAATTCTCTCTAAAAACCAGAATGCAGGCGGTAGTCGGGATGGAGGACTCAGAGTGATGACTGATTTGCTGACAACCTTTCCGAAGATTGATGCTGTTTTTGCCATCAACGATCCGAGTGGAGTTGGCGCAGAACTAGCAGCTAACCAAGCACAACGTAAAGAATTCTTTATTGTTGGGGTTGATGGTGCGCCAGAAGCAATCACTGCGATCGCTTCTAAAAACAGTTTATATGCTGCAACTGCTACTCAAAATCCGCGCGGAATGGCCCAAAAAGCAGTTCAAGTTGGCAACGACATCTTAAATGGGAACAAACCTAAGTCACCTACAATTTTGATTCCAGTTAAGTTGATTACAAAAGATAATGTCAGCACAGAAAAAGGCTGGTAAATAATAAAAATTGTAAATTTACAATGCAAATTATTTCTAATCTGAGTTGATTCTTTTGGTGCATTGACAGACTTTTGTACATACCCATGATGTATATATATTATATATATGCATTTGCGAAAAGTTCTAAATTTTGGAAGACGACGTTGAGAAGTTTCCAAAATAGCGATCGCTTTTTAAAACATAATTTTGGGGTGATTTTAATTTCACATCAAGTGTGAGTTGATTGATTTCTAACTCACGATGCAATTTTTAAATTGTTTTTCGAGGTTCTGCTCATGACAACAAATATTGAAACCTCATTTCCTAATACACCAACTACGACCCCTGTTTTAGAAATGCAAGGGATTACGAAACGATTTCATGGTGTATCTGCGCTCCAAAATGTCAATCTGACGATTTATCCGGGAGAAGTTCACGCCCTCATGGGTGAAAACGGAGCAGGCAAAAGCACATTGATGAAAATTCTGGCTGGGGCTTACATTGCCGATGAAGGAGAAATTCGCATCAATGGTCAACCCCTGAAAATTACCGATCCGGCGACAGCACGTAAGGCGGGTATTAATCTTATTTATCAAGAACTGAATGTTGCACCTAATTTAACCGTTACCGAAAATATGTTTATGGGTAGCGAGTTGCGGCGAGGTCAGCTTTTAGACCGCAAAGCTATGCAACTGGAAGCAGAAGAAGTGCTAGAAAGCCTGGGAGCCAATTTTACCGCCCAAACTATAGTTGGTACTTTATCCATCGCCGAACAGCAGCAAGTGGAAATTGCCAGGGCGCTGAAGGATAAAAGCCGCGTTTTGGTAATGGATGAACCAACAGCAGCATTGTCTGACCGCGAGAGCGACCATTTATTTGAGGTAATTCGCAAACTGCGGCGTGATGGTATTGCGATTATTTACATCAGCCATCGCATGGAAGAAATCTATGCCTTAGCTGACCGAATTAGCGTGTTGCGCGATGGTCAATATATTGGCAGTCTCACACGCAGTGAAATTTCTCCCCAGCGATTGGTGCAGATGATGGTCGGTCGCTCCATGCAAGACTTTTACGAACATCAACGGCAAATGAATCCCGGCCCCGTCGTGCTGTCAGTCAGAAATATGAGCGACGCCCGCAAGAAGATTGAGCCAGCTAGTTTTGAACTTCATGCTGGAGAAATTCTCGGTTTAGCTGGGTTGGTTGGTGCCGGACGCACAGAACTATCCCGGCTGATTTTTGGTGCAGACCGTAAGGCTAGTGGTGAAGTATTCTTGAATGGCAAAAAACTGGAAATTAATACGCCCAGTGATGCCATTGCTGCCGGAATTGGCTACGTTCCAGAAGACCGCAAAGACCAAGGTTTGTTTCTGGAGATGAGCGCCCGCAAGAATATTGCCATCAACACACTCAAAGAGGATGCAAAGGCTGGAGTTGTTGACTGGAGTTCAGTTAATCGGCTGTCAACAGAGGCAGTAGAAAACTTTAATATCCGCCTAGCCAATTTGGAAATCAGAGCATTGGATCTTTCTGGTGGTAATCAACAGAAGCTAATGCTAGCGCGCTGGTTAGCCATTAAACCGAAAGTCTTGATGTTAGATGAGCCGACACGCGGCGTAGATATCGGTGCTAAAAGTGAAATTTACCGAATTATGAGCGAATTAGCAGCGCAAGGTGTTGCTATTTTAATGGTTTCCAGCGAACTATCGGAGATTGTCGGTATGAGCGATCGCGTCTTAGTGATGCGAGAAGGACAACTAGTCGGCGAACTGGACGGCAGTCTTGGCAAAGAAATCACCCAAGAAAAGATTATGCACTACGCAACTGGAGCATCGGAGGTATCAGCATTATGAGTCAGACAGTCAGACCGCCTATCAATAAATCAGCCAACAATCCCGCAGCTCGCAACCGGAAATCAATCAGCACTCTGTTGGAAGTTGCGGGTATTTTGCCAATTCTAGTAATTATCTGCATCTTATTTGCATTTCTTTCTCCCAACTTCCTCACAGGCAGTAACATCGTTAATATCTTGCGTCAGTCATCAATCAATATTGTGCTGGCCACAGGAATGACCTTTGTGATTCTCACCGGAGGAATTGACCTTTCAGTTGGGTCAATATTGGCTGTTTCTGCCGTAGTTGCTTTACTGGTATCGCTGCTGCCGGCTTTAAGTTGGGCGGCCGTGCCTGCTGCGTTGCTGGCAGGATTACTTTTAGGCTTAATCAATGGCGCTCTCATCACCTTTTTGGATGTGCCACCTTTTATTGTCACATTAGGTTCGCTTACAGCCTTGCGGGGTGTTGCCTTTTTAGTTGCCAAGGGAGCAACGCTGATTAACCCAGACATAAATTTTGCTTGGGTGGGTAATAATTATGTCGGTCCCATGCCGTGGCTAGTAATCATTGCGTTACTGACCGTAATCGCTAGCTGGTTTGTGCTGCGACAAACTGTTTTGGGAGTGCAGATATATGCTGTTGGCGGTAACGAACGGGCAGCCAGATTAACAGGGATTAAAGTTAATCGCGTGTTGCTATTCGTCTATGGTATTAGCGGATTACTGTCAGGTTTAGCAGGAATCATGAGCGCCAGCCGTCTTTATAGTGCCAGTGGCGTATTAGGTCAAGGTTATGAATTAGATGCGATCGCAGCTGTTATTCTAGGTGGAACCAGCTTTACAGGCGGTATTGGCACCATTGGCGGCACTCTTCTCGGTGCATTGATTATTGCGATTCTCAACAACGGTTTAACTCTGTTGAACCTCTCTTATTTCTGGCAACTAGTCGTCAAAGGACTAGTAATTATTTTGGCAGTAACTATCGATCGGTTACGCAGACGTTCTAGACGGTAAAAAAAAGGCAGGGGAGCAGAGGAGCAGGGGAGCAGTTGCAGTAAGTCTTTCCCCTCCGCCCCTTCACCCCTCTGCCTCCTGTACCCAATTCCCAATATATAAACTTATGTCTACCACTACTGTTCGTCGTAAATCCAACACATTTTATGTAATTTTGATTGCTGGTGCTGCTGCCCTCGGCGGTTTTCTGTTCGGTTTTGATACTGCTGTAATTAATGGTGCAGTTGGAGCCATTACCAAAGACTTTAACGCCAATAGCGTTGAGATTGGTCTTGCCGTATCCTTGGCATTGTTGGGTTCTGCGGTAGGAGCCTTTTATGCAGGCAAGATTGCAGACCGTTATGGTCGAGTCAAGGCAATGGTTGCATCTTCGGTGTTGTTTACCATCAGTGCCGTTGGTTCCGGACTGCCCTTTGGAATTTGGGATTTTACCTTTTGGCGGTTAGTCGGTGGGATTGCAGTTGGTGCCGCTAGCGTTATTGCCCCAGCTTACATCGCAGAATGTTCTCCCACTCATTTGCGCGGCAGGCTAGGATCTCTGCAACAATTAGCGATCGTAGTTGGAATTTTCATTGCACTGATATGCGACTACTTTATTGCTGTGTCAGCAGGTTCAGCCGAATCGCCATTTTTGTTTGGTATCGCGGCTTGGCGCTGGATGTTTTGGACAGAAATTCCTCCAGCCGTACTTTACGGAATGTCCGCTTTAATGATTCCCGAATCTCCCCGATACTTGGTTGCTCAAGGACGAGAACCAGAAGCTGCTAACGTTCTCACCAAGATTTTGGGAGGTGATGTGCTGTCAAAAATTGAAGAAATTCGGCAGACAGTACTTCGCGAACGGGAACCCAGCTTTTCTGACCTCTTAAGCAGAAGTGGCGGACTCTTGCCAATTGTTTGGATAGGAATAGGCTTATCTGTATTACAGCAATTTGTTGGGATTAATGTAATCTTTTACTACAGTAGCGTTTTGTGGCGGGCCGTTGGGTTTTCCGAAAAAGATTCCCTAACAATCACGGTAATTACAGGAGCCGTCAACATTATTACAACACTGATTGCGATCGCCTTCGTAGATAAATTTGGTCGCAAGCCTTTACTTATACTAGGGTCGATTGGCATGACCTTTACTTTGGGGACGATGGCTTATCTCTTTGGTAATGCTCCCCTCGATGCTGCTGGGAACCCCAATCTTACCGGAAGCGCCGGGAGTATGGCTCTCATCGCAGCCAACCTCTATGTATTTTGCTTCGGTTTCTCCTGGGGGCCAGTGGTTTGGGTGCTGTTGGGAGAAATGTTTAATAACAAAATTCGAGCCGCCGCACTTTCGATTGCTGCTGCTATGCAATGGGTTGCTAATTTCGTCATTTCCACAACATTTCCTCCTATACTGCAATATTTTGGTCTAGGTTCTGCCTATGGACTCTATACAGTTGCAGCAGCTACCTCATTCTTTTTCATTCTCTTTTTTATTAAAGAAACCAAAGGAATTGAGTTAGAGGATATGTAATTTGTAGTCTCATCAAGTCTGATTTTGCTACAAGTATTCAGGTAAGAATTCAGAAGTCAGAATTCAGAATAGTTAAAGAATTAGGAGAAAATTAGATACATAAATGTACTAATCATGTTGCATTTCTTTTAAATTAACGTGAGATCGACAGACCTCTCTCTCCTAAAAGGCGTTCGCGAAGCGTCTCCGTAAGGAGAGGGAGGAGTAACGAGAAAAGAAAAGTTTTTGCTCTCCTCTCCTGGTAGGCTACCGTGTATACACAAGTCAAATTACCCCCCTTAATCCCCCCTTATAAAGGGGGGAAACAAGAAAAATCTGGTTCCCTCCCCTTTGCAAGGGGAGGGTTAGGGTGGGGTAAAACCGTGATTTCTCAGCTATTTCAGACTTGTGTATACACCGTAGCTCCTACTAGGAGAGGGGCTGAGGGAGAGGTCAATATAGCACTCGTCAAACTCACGTTAAATTACGACTTTTGAGTTCTGAATGCTGAATTCTTACGTTTGTAGTAAGCACTAAAGTGCTTAGATGAGAGTTAGAGCCACTGACTACGAACTTATCAAAATTAATTTGGTGAACTAGATACAAACTCTCGCTTCAGTCAATCACTAAAAAATAAGCAAGAAGAGTATTTAGTGGCGGGTATGAAGCCCACCACACTTGATTGGTATACAAAACCGGAAAGTAAATATGGCTTGCTGCATACAGAAAAAGACACAAAAGTAATTCGAGAAAAAGTCAAAAGTTCGCAGGAAAGCTATTTAGGTGATTACGATGCGGTATATAAATCTATCGTCGATAAGCAGCCAATTGCTGTTACTGGCGAAGACTGAATTAATGTAATGAGAATTATAGAAGCAGCTATTAAAAGCAGCAATGAGCAAAAAGTCATAACGTTGCTTGAAGTGAGCTAAAACTCCAACTTAAAATATCTAACTTTAATGTTGATTGGCTCATACTTTTGTTCGAGGATAATTTGTTTCGTTACCAGATCATAATTCAACCATTTTCAATTAATAAATCAATGCTAAAAACTATTTTTCCTAGCTTTTTTATTTTATTTTTGGCAATTCCAGCAGTTTGGGCAGCACCTCCAGAAGACGATCCGAATGCAGCAGATGCTAATAGGACTTTGCAGGGACAAGTGACTTCTGTTTCTCAGTTTTCTGATGTACAACCAACTGATTGGGCGTTTGGTGCATTGCAATCGTTAGTGGAACGCTACGGTTGTATTGCAGGTTATCCCAATTCTACTTATCGCGGCAACCGTGCCTTAACCCGTTATGAGTTTGCCGCAGGTTTAAATGCTTGTTTGGATCGGATTAATGAGTTAATTTCTACAGCTACTAGCGATTTAGTTAATAAGCAAGATTTGGCAGTAATGCAAAAGTTGCAGCAAGACTTTGCCGCAGAACTGACAACTCTGCGCGGACGAGTAGATACTGTAGAGGCACATACAGCAACATTGGAGGCACAGCAGTTTTCTACTACTACTAGGTTGAATGCTCAAATTATTACCGCCATTAGTGATACCTTTGGAGATCGAGTCGGTGGCGAAGATGATGAATCCAATCTCTACTTTGCAAATCGGGGTCGTCTCAACTTTGAAAGCAGTTTCACTGGCAAAGATTTATTGCGAGTCCGGCTAGAATTTGGTAACTTTGCATCCAATGTTGGCAGCCAAATTGCCGCAGCCACAGGTACAGGGATGACACGCCTAAACTTCGATTATGACAGCAACGAGACACTTTTTGTCCCCCACATCCGTTATTACTTCCCAGTCAGTGATTCCCTTAACTTCGTTGTTGGGCCTGTAGGCATTGGTTACACCGACATTACAACCACCGTCACTCCCCCTACAATTGCTGACGACGGCAATGGAGTTCCCTCACTTTTTGGATCGTACAGTCCCTTATTCCGGCGAGGTGGCGGCGGTGCAGCCGCTAACTGGAATATTACCAAAGACTTGGTTCTCACCTTGGGCTATTTAGCAGGCAGTTCTAATGTGCCATCGCCTAGCAACGGCTTGTTTGATGGCAGCTACAATGCCTTAGCACACTTAGCCTATTATGGTAAGCAAGGAGCGATCGGTGTAGCTTACTCTCATGGCTATAGCCCTGCTGGAGTAATCGAACTCTCAGCTGGGACGGGTAGCGTCTTGTCAAACGCTCCCTTTGGCAACAACATTGCTACTTCTAACGATATTGTCGGCACACAGGGATACTATCGCTTCTCCCCGAATTTCCAAGTCCACGCTTGGGGTGGATATATTTGGGCAAATGCCGAGAGTTCTGGTTTGAGTGATATTTCCAATGGTAGGGGTGGAACAGATTCTCTATTTGTGAACAATGGTGACAATGCCAATGCCTGGTTTGGGGCGATTGGTCTGTCGTTTCCTGATGTCGGTGGTAGAGGCAATCTGCCAGGAATTCTCTTTGGTATACCACCGCACATCTCTAACAGTGATGTTCGTCAAGACCGAGACAACGCTTACCATATCGAAGCATTTTATCGTTATCGACTAAATGACAACATCTCAGTCACTCCTGGTTTTTGGGTGATTCTCAACCCGGAAAACGACAGCAGGAATGATACGCAGTATGTGGGTGTGCTTCGCACAACCTTCGATTTTTAACTGAATGTCAATGGTTTGCTTGCTCGACAGAGTGCTGAGTATTCAGCACTTTTTAGGGACTTCCAGTGAAAAAACAAAAATTATTCTTCTGTTACTACCAAATTCCACAGCGCATCAATTCCACTGCCTACATCTTCAGCGAAACAAGTCCCTGCAAATAAAAGATTGCGGTGCAGCCATTCTTCATAAGAAGTCTCTTGTTGCAGAATTGCTTCAATAATTTTTTTTGAGTTACTTTGATTTTGTTGAGCTATTAACAGCAACAACACCTCTCGCCAGTGGGAATTGTGTAGATAATCTCGAATGTGATTTAGTACTTCGTTAAAGTCTCCTGATTGGCGATCGCGTATTTCTTCACCTGCCAAATATTCCTGAAATGTTTTATGCACAAAGGCATATCTATCTTGACCTTGTTCGTTTAATAAACCACAGCGTTCTGTAATATGGTTAACTAAGCGTTCTGATTCAGCTTTAGCTTGATGACTCTTAACTTGATAATTAAATTCACGAATATATTCGCTTAATTGCGTAATCAACTCATCTCTATCAATCAGCGTCCCACCTTCTTTATCGCCAGTTTCCCCTTGAGAATGAATCCAATAAGCTAGGCGTTGCATCAATATTTTGATATCGTCCAATTTAATATAATTCAGCTTCCAAGACTCAATGCCCTTGTTGACATCCCAGTTAATCAATAGCGTATCAACTGCCTGTTCATAGAGTTTATATCGCTGTCTAGGCAAATGTGCGTCATAGCGATGAATCAAGGCAATAATTGTCAGTAGTAAAGGATTGCGTGCTAATAATTTGATGCGTTCTTGTGCTGTTAATGCTTTTTTTAAGCTTTCTTGACGCTGTTGTGCTTCTTCTGGGTTGTTTGGCAGTCTGCTGTTATACCACTGCTGAATAAATAAATCAATTTGACTATCATCAAATTTTTCTAGCTGATAATGAGGGAATTCATCTGTACCAAAAAACTCTCGACTATAACCTGCTGGACGCGAAGTTATAATTGCCCGATTTTGAGAATATTGTCCGAGAAAGCTGTGAATTATCTTTACAAATTCATGGCGATCGCTTGGTTTAGCGATTTCATCTAAGCCATCAAGTAAAATTAACGCTCTCCCATCTTCTAACCAATGTTCAAAGAAACCTTTGGGCAATTCTTTAACATGAATACTATTGGCAAAATTGCGTACATATTCTAAAAGATTCTTTGTTGAAGCTTTGCCTAAGTCTCTAATTCTAATCAAAATTGGCAGTAACTCTAAGTCTGCTGATAAACCGAGTTTCTCAGTTTGCTGTTCAGCCAGCATCACAGCAAAGTAACTCATCAAAGTTGTTTTACCAATTCCTGGTTCTCCCAACACAACACATTTATTGCGTGTACTTTCTTTTAGCAGTTCTTGGGCTGAGAATTTCTTGCCACTACTTTGTTGTTCCCAAGGTAAATTTTGCTGACGTTGGAGGTTGGCTGTCTCTTCTAAAGCTAAATCTAAATTTAATTTTAAACCTGTGCTTGCTCTAGCTTCCACCTGCTCAACTACATTAGGCATCACAAAAATTTGTGGTAGTTTAGCAAATTTTTCTTCTTCTTTTGTTTTTACCTTTATCCCGACAAATTCAACTCCATCAAAATAGCCTAATAGTTGTTTGAGATAATCTGATTTAGCAATTTGAAACTTTAAATATGTATTGGTGTGTTCAAAATAAGCATCTACAAAGTTTTTCAGCCAATGTTCAATACTCTCTTTGGGAAACTTTAAGTTTGGTTTATCTAATTTGATTTTGTGGAATATTTGAATTAAAACTTCTAGATTTGGGGTTGTTTTCTCTGTAAAAGGCTTCTGTAATTCTTCTTGAACTCCTGTATCTTTGAAAAAACTCTCTAAAAGTTCTCTCACATCCTTTGGCGTACAATGAAAAAATAAATGCTTATCAGAAACTTGATTAGAATCCCACTCTTCGGCGGATTGTACACCTGCTTTCAAAGCTTTTTCTAAGTCTGTAGGATTTAATTCCCTATTGATTTTCTTTTGAGGGGGCGACAATACTCGTTAAAGTACCACAGGTAAAGGATTTGAAGTAACA
>NZ_JAVRCK010000046.1:114-68761 GCF_034530815.1 Nostoc sp. DedSLP03 | reverse complement strand
GATTTTGCTGAAAAGTTTTTCCTGTAACCAGTTTCGACTCAACGAATCACACACCTCCAATCCCACATCCTACGTCAAGCACAGTTTTTATACCTTCTGGGATAAAACTCAAAAGTTTGGCTGTATATGCAGCTTGCGCCGCACGCAGGCGAGTTAGAGTTAATTCTTCACCCACAGTAGGTAGTGGTTCCCAATACCCGTAATGGAGATAGTCGGAATTTGTAAGTCCCATGTAATAATCTATCGCTGCATTTTGGTAACGAGTTGCTTTGGGAATTTTGCTTGATTTTGGCTTGAGCATTCATCAATAAAGTAAGTTTTAAGGTATTAGGCTTGGATTAAATTCTGACCATCGCTTGCAAACTTGTTCGTAGCAATCGGGTGGAGTAATTTTTAGTTGATGTAAAAAATTCACCTCAATTTGAGGTTCAGCCTTTAGCACCAGAAGAATATCTTGATGGGGATTGTATGTTGCGACTGCTGGGGAAATTGATGAAATCATCGATGAGCAGATTGATTGCGATATAGCTTGGCAATCCTGAAACGATCGCAAGTAAAACCTAATCAGATCGGAAGGAAGAAATTGCAGGGTGAAGGAAACTGTATCAACACTTGTATTTGTCGGGTGAGTAACTTTAGTATCCACATCACAAATAACAACTCCCCGCCCAAATAATTGAAATCCTTTCCATCCTGTGTAACCGATTACCAATATATTGTTATGGATAAAGCTGTTTTGCCAGTAGCCGAAATTTCCTTGCCAAACACTATTGGATGGTCGCATTGACTTCCTCCCCCAACACAATTGACTCAATGCGAACCTGCTCAAGCTCCCGACCAACCAACACTAATCGCGTTTGACGGGGTTCGTGGAGTTGCCAAGTCCGATCGTAAAAGTAGTCAAATCGATTACCAACACCCTGTAATACTAGACGCATGGCTTTGTTCGGAACTGCTACAAATCCCTTAATTCGATAAATTTCTTGCTGTTGCACCAATGTTTGCAAGCGTTTAATCAAGACAGACGGCTCAAATGCTTGGTCTAAAAGTAGTTGCACTGAATTAATCCCGTCATCATGTTCGTGGTCTTCTTCAGTATCGTGGTGACTGGGACGACTTTCTAAGTTATCTTCTACCGCAGCATTGAAACCAAGTAACAAATCGCTACTAATTTTACCGTCTTGGCAAGGAATGACTTTTACACCAGGGGATAAGTTCTGCTTTAGCCAATCCTGCACCCTAACTTGCGTTTGTTCGTCAACGCGATCGCTCTTGGTAAGCAATACTAGATCAGCACAAGCCAGTTGATCTTCAAACAGTTCCTCAATGGGTGTTTCGTGTTCTAGACTAGAGTCGGCTTGTCGTTGTGCTAAGAGGGCTGCTAAATCACCTACATATTGATTAGTTGCTAAAGCTTCACAGTCCACCACAGTAATTACGCTGTCTACTGTAGCGCCTGTGCGAATCTCTGGCCAGCGAAATGCTTGCACCAATGGTTTTGGCAGTGCTAGTCCAGAGGTTTCAATTAACATACAGTCTAGGCTGGCGCGTCGTTTCAGTAATTCTTGCATCGCGGGGAGGAATTCTTCTTGCACTGTACAGCACAGACAACCGTTGGTGAGTTCCACAATATTACTGTTGGAGTCTTCTTCATCGTCACAAACTTGGCAATCACGCAATAGTTCGCCATCAATACCGATTTCTCCAAATTCATTTACCAAAACAGCAATGCGTCGCCCTTGATTGTTTTGAAGTAAATGGCGAATTAACGTCGTTTTGCCTGCGCCGAGAAATCCTGTAATGACTGTAACGGGAATTTTATGCATATATAAAGTATCTATCAACTCAAAATTGGCGATCATGCAATCGCTACCCAACTAAGCTTGAGGGAGTTCCCTTAGCAAAGTTTCTGTCCATCAATTCTGTATGTAAGTTCGCCCGCACAGCGCGGAACATGCCAAATCGGCACAACCCTACACCAAACGCCAAACGCATCAGCAAAAACGTCGGCACTTCGCGCACAGACTTGATGAAACCAAACAGTCCAAAACGCAGAAATCCGCTTGGTCGAACCACCCCTTGCCAAATCGAATCTAACCAAGAAGGAAGGGTTTCTTGCGTCCAATCAGCCGTAATTACCTTTCCTTCCACTAATCCTGTAGCTGCCAAAAGTTCGGAGAATCCCTCAATGCTAGAAAAAGCTGGATGAGACCACTGATCTAGCAATTGTCGCATTACTGGTTTCTCCCAAAAATTTAGCGGCTTTTGGCGATCGTCTCTCTGATTCCAGTCAGCTACAACTAAGATTCCGTCAGGTTTTAGTACCCGTATTAATTCTCTGGCAAAAACAGCTTTATCAGGCATATGGGGGCCTGCTTCGATTGACCAAACCACATCAAAACTAGCATCTGCAAACGACAATGCCATTGCATCATCAACTGCAAAGTGAGCGTTTAGTTCTTGGGGTGTTAACTCCTGGGCGCGTTTTACTTGTTGTGGACTGATGGTAATTCCTGTGACAGCAAACCCATAATCTCGTGCTAAGATGCGGCTGCTGCCGCCAATCCCACAGCCAACATCTAAGACGGTAGTACCATTCGGTAATTTTTCTATTCCACCCCATTTAACCATGTAATGCACAAAATCAGATTTAGCAGCCAAAAAATCCTTGCGTCGTGGTGGCGAACCGTAATGACCAAGGTGAATATGTTCTCCCCAATAAAACTCTAGGATGCCGTCAAGCGTCCATTTGTCGTAGGAATTGGCGACTGTAGCTGAGGATTGATACTTGCGGGCAGTTAGGAAATAAGCCGCAATTACAATCACCAAAAGCAATATAAAACCAATTACAAAATATAGTGAAGCTGACATTGTTTTGAACGCTCCTGTACGTCTACCTGAGATAGATTTTTTACACGAATTTCGTAGCCAGAATTTTGTAGCAGGAACCCTTGACAAGAAAGCAGAGGAGCAAAATCGAAAGAGGATTTATCGTTCTACTCATTTTTGAAGTCGATCTAACGGTTTGCTCGTTGCTCGTCCCAAATCAGATGAAAGATGGCGTAACCACCCACGAGAGGCAATGCTCCCAAAAGGAGCCGCCCAAGGAGCGATCGCAATATAAATCATCTTGAACATGGACATTGCAAGGTTTTGCACACCTCGAATCATTTTCCCTGGAAGTAGCCGGGGCTTGTATTTGTCTTGGGGAAAAGCCGCTTGTTTGACAAAGGGATGAACAGCAGTGGGAATCTTCCCAACTCGGTGAAGATAGAATTTCGGCATGATGATTAACCGACTATAAATCTAGTAAATTCGCAATTCTGGTGCGTAATTAGGAAAGCATTTCTTCGTTAGTGGAACAGAACTGTGTATGTCATACACGCCATTTCCTACTTGTTTGGAACAACCTTTTACTGCGATTTCACAGTTGCGTTTGCTTCCTCCCGTAGAACTTTCGTCGCTTCCACCATGTTCTTTAAAGCCGGAATCACCTCTGACCAACGACGAGTTTTCAAACCACAATCTGGGTTCACCCAAATCTGTTTTACAGGTAAATTAGCAACTCCAGTCCGCAATTGCTCTAAAATCTGTTCAGTTGTCGGGACAACAGGACTATGGATATCATAAACTCCATTACCAACTTGATGTGAGTAACCACCCTCTGTGATTTCTCGCAAAGTTTGATTGTTACTGCGACTATTTTCAATTGAAATAACATCGGCATCTAACCGTTCAATATCCTTGATGATGTCACCAAATTCGCAATAGCACATGTGGGTATGAATTTGCGTTTGGGGTTGGGCTATTGCTGTCGCCAAACGAAATGCATCTACAGCCCAAGAAAGATATTCATTCCAGCGTTGGGGCTTTAGAGGTAAACCCTCACGTAGCGCTGGTTCATCTACTTGAATTACCTTTGCACCAGCCGCTTCCAAATCCGCTACCTCATCCCGCAACGCCAAAGCAATTTGGAAAGCTTGTTCTGACTTGAAAATATCGGTACGGGGATAAGACCAATTTAAGATAGTTACAGGAGCCGTCAACATCCCTTTTACAGGTTTTTCCGTCAAAGATTGAGCGACTTTAAACTCACGTAGCGTCATTGGCGCAGTCCGAACCACATCACCATAAATAATTGGTGGACGAACATAACGGCTACCGTAGCTTTGTACCCAACCATTTTCAGTGAAAGCAAAGCCTGATAATTGCTGTCCAAAAAATTCCACCATATCGGTGCGTTCAAATTCACCGTGTACTAAAACATCTAACCCTAATTCCTCTTGTAGTTTAATGCTTTCGGCAATTTGAGCATCAATAGCAGCTTCATATTCTGACTGATTCAATTCACCTCGTTTATAACGCACTCGGAGTTGGCGAACTTCAGAGGTTTGGGGGAAGGAACCAATTGTGGTTGTTGGGAACAGAGGCAGAGAAATTTGAGAATCCAGCCGCAATCCGTAGGATAATGAACGCTGAAAATCATCAATCTTCAGAGTTTTTAGTCTTTCTTGAACTGACTGATTGGCTGGACTAAACTCCTCAAATGTACTCCAGGTTGATTCAATAAATTCTTGCTCTGTTTTAGTGTTGTCACCTTTTATTGTTCGAGCCAAGAAAACCACTTCTTGAAGTTTCTGTTCGGTAAAACTCAAGACATTGCGTAGCTGTGATGGTAATCGTTTTTCTCGTTTGGCATCGTAGGGAACAAACTGTAAGGAAGCAGATGGTTGAATATCTAGAGATGTTCCATGTAACGTCTCTACAATCTCTTGTAATATAGGAATAATTTTCTCTGGACGAACTTGCCAAATATTTCTTGCGTCTATAATCCCTACTCCTAGTCGCTTATTTTGCGGAAAACCGTGAGTTTTGATTAACTCTAAGTTGCGTCCGCGTGTCAAATCTAAGCTAATAGCAGCAACTGGTAAATCTATTACCCAGGGGTAAGTTTCACCTAAATCATCAAAATAAGTAACTAGATGCAAAGATATTCCTACTGCATCTAGCGAATTATAGACAGTTTTAAAATGTTCTTTCCAGGAATTAGCATCACCTAAAACAAGTGCTGGCTCATGTATTTGTACTTCTGCTATTCCTAGATTCTTCAGTTGTGTAAGCAGGTTAACATAGAGTGGCAATAGCTTTGATACTGCCTCGTCTATATTTAATTCCACTTTACTCAAACGTAGTAGAGTGCATGGCCCCAATACTATAGGAACTGCTTTTTTACCCAATATATTTTGAGCGCGAGATACAGTTTCTATAAAGTCACTGAAATCGGCTGGTAATATATCTGTTGCAATTTCTGGGACAAGATAGTGGTAGTTAGTATCGAACCACTTAGTCATTTCTAAGGCTGGAATTCCTTCTTGACCCCGCGCCATCGCAAAGTAGCGTTCTAACCCACTAAATTGCTGAAATCTTTGAGGAATTAGCCCAAAACGAAATATCCAATCAAGTACATGGTCGTAGAGAGTTGTATCTCCAATACCAATGTGGTCAATTCCTGCTTCTAGTTGGGTTTTCCAGTTAGATTCCTCAACTTGTCGCACGGTTTGCAGTAATGATTCTGCATCTAACTTGCCACTCCAAAATGCTTCTAATGCTTTTTTAACTTCCCGATTTTTACCAATACGAGGATAGCCTAATGTTACGGTTTGAATCTGCATGACTTTTTATTCCTTTGAAGATTAAATAATTAGGCACTATGAACTGGAAACTGGTAATTTTCACTCAGTCTTCAATTAACAACAACTTATGTTTAATTGCGTCCACTTACTTTGTGGTGGAATCTTTGCTAGAATTCCTTTTCTTAGAGGTTCAGGTCGTTCTGACCAAGGTAGTGAACCATCACCTTTAGCATAGTATTGACTGGCACATTGCAAAACCGCAGATGCACAACTATCATTTGGTAAATCGCCAAACAGATAGGTTGGTTTACCTTCTGCTGTAAAGGCAATAACACAAGAACGGTTACAAGCACTCATACATTCAACTCCCTGAATGGAGAATTTATTTTGTAATTCCCAATTGAATGCAAGTTGTTGCAGATGCAGTAATAGTTGCTGACCGCGACTTTCTCCAATTCGCTTGCCATCTTGCCACACGCTAGCGCAGGTCGTACAAACAAATAAAGTATGTTGTTTGTTGAGCATTGATTTTGAAATGTGTAGGATTAAGTTCCAAGCGCAGATATTACATAGTTTTGTCAGCATGAAATCTCACTTTGCTAACTATGCAATGTATCTGTTGCAAACTATTAGTAATAATTGACCAACAATTCCTTAATGGTAAAATCCGCAGGATTTGTCTGTACAATCAATCTAAAATCTCAAATTGGATAACCAGTATCAGGTCAGATGACACGAAAATAACTATTATCAAGTAGCTGTTGATGTCCTTTTAAAACAAGACTGCCACTTTTCACATCTGCGATAATTGTGCCAAATAACCCAGTAGTACAGACACTTACTGAAAAATACACTTCTAGGCACAATTTGTACTGCCAATTAACTATCTATCATTTCCTCGTAAGCCGTAAGCTGAAGTGTATCTTTGGCACGATGAAGAAATAAAATTGATTGATTGTGAAAATATTCATAGTTGCGCTTATCTATACCTCGTAGATTTCAGCAGGAGTTAACTGTTCGGCGGGCATTCTGACTCACAAGGTAAACCTTGATTACAGCTGCGGGACAGCGCCGGATTTACACCGGACTTTCCCCGTTTCCTCTAGTGACTGTTCCCCACTAGAACCGACTTGTAAAATTCAACTATATCATTGTTTACTGTCTAATGCAAAATTTAATCACTTATTTTGTGATTGGTATAAAACCCTAATTCAATCAGAAAATTACTTACCTTTGCCGTAAATACTGAAGAATACCGCGAACGATCGCCTCAGCCATCCGATTATCATACTCTAGGTTCGCCAGTCTGGGATTGTCTTCAGAACCTGTTACAAAACCAGTTTCTATTAAAATTGCGGGCATAGAATTTTTTCTTAGCACATAAAATCTAGCTCGTTTTACTCCTCGGTCTTTTAATGTCGGAAGACCTTGAAGAATGCTTTTGTGAACCACTTGCGCTAAACGATAACCGCGATCGTAATGATAAGTTTCTAAACCATTTGCACTAGGGTTGTTATCAATTGAGTTTGCATGAATGCTCACAAATAAGTCTGCATGAGCGTGTTCTGCCATGACAACTCTGGGAGCAAGGTCTACAAAATAGTCAGCATCTCTTGTCATGATGACTTTAATACCATTTTGCTCTAAAAGTGAGGCTACCTTTTTACCGATTCTCAAGATGATATCCTTTTCTTTGAGTCCCTGAAGAC
Organism: Nostoc sp. DedSLP03; assembly: GCF_034530815.1. Taxonomy (NCBI): domain Bacteria; kingdom Bacillati; phylum Cyanobacteriota; class Cyanophyceae; order Nostocales; family Nostocaceae; genus Nostoc; species Nostoc sp. DedSLP03. The sequence continues at coordinate 61,419 of NZ_JAVRCK010000046.1, read as the reverse complement.
CAATAGCACCCGTATCTTTTCCCCCATGTCCGGGGTCGATGATTATGACTATTCGTCCTTTGGGAGGACGAGGTATCGATTGTGAGGTTTCGGATGCAGTCGTTGGTAGAGAGTCGGGGTCTGGAAATGGTATAGGTAAAGGAGGAATAGGAATTGGGATTTTTGTTATAGAAGTAGAGGGTGGTGAAACTGGGCGATCGCGCTGAAATTCTAATGCTAATATTTGAGAGCTAATTTGGTTAAGTTGCTTAATTTGTACCCTAGACGCAGGTTGAATATAAATTACTACGGTTTCTCTTTCTTGCTGTTGTAGACGTACTCTCAACACGGGACTGTTTGCATTCAAAGTTGGCCCAGTAATATTGCTTGCGAGTTTAGCATTCGGGATAGCGATTCGGTAAAGGGCTGTTTGTCTATCCCAATTACTCGTGACATTTGATAAACTGCGTAGTTTACCGCCGTAGGCATCGCTTCTAATTAGTAGTTGTGTACCATTGTTTGCCAATTCTACAGATTCAATTGTGGAAGGGGAAGTAGGTAATTGGGTTACTGAGTCAGGGCGATCGTTGCTTTGTTGTAACTTGACTATTCCACTATCAGGTAACAGTACTATACCGTCGCTACCACTAACCGTTGCCTGCCAATCAGGACTATTTTTATCTAACCGTAAGGTCATGCGGACAGTGGGTATTGCACTTTGTAGTTGAGTAAATTGAATACTGTTGACACCGTATCGGTTGATTGACTGCTGTTGTTGCAGACTAGGCGATAAAGTTGCACCTTTAATATTAATATCTATAACGCTACGATTTTCGCTGCGATTTACCTCAATTTGTGAATGATTACTGCCATGAGTGCGGATAAAAAATCCATCTCCTGTGACTAGTAAATTTTCAATAATATTTGTCTCGGATGTAGTTTGTGCAACTTTTCCATCAGTCACCACACTGTAGATTCCACTTGCAGGTGATGTTGTCTCTACCCGTTCTGGCGATGGTAACTGTACCACCCATTGATTGCCAGTTCTCGATGTAAATTTTACAAGTTGCGGATCGAGAGTGTAACCTGGATTCAGTTCTACAACTATGCGAGTCTTTTGTTCGTCAAATTGTCCGAAGCGGATAGCACGAATTGCACCACCTACAGACTGAGTAAAACTAGGTTTTCCTAAAGTAGTTCCAGGTAAATCAATTACCAAACGAGTGGGGTTAAAAATTAACTGTGCCTGGGGTTGTACAGGATCATCAGTCGTAAATTCTAGCTGCTTGGAGACACCATCAAATCGCCAAGATTCTAGTTTTGCAGCAAGTGCGGGAGACGTGAGTATGGCAATACTTAATATTGCACTGGATAGCAGCCAGTGTATTTTCACAGAATACTCTCCTATTTCAATTTTATGACATCAAATAATTTTGTATTTACTTTTACTCACACCAGTACTAACCCACCAGAAATACTTTGCTGCTGAGTATTCGTTTAGCTGAGTATCTAAATGCAACTAAACCGCTTTATTATCGACACTCTCTAATTTCGTTCGCTCAAAAAATTAAAGAATGTCTGGTAATTTTGCATACAACTATCAAAAAATCTGGCAAAAACACTCGAATCTTTAATTGAGTTAATTACAGTTGCATCAACTTAATAAAATCTCATAAAAATGTTAGCCATACTGAGTTTTAGCAAGGCATAGTTGATAGCTGTATATTTTTACTTTTGATATCGCAATCGTTGTTATTTAATAAAATCCACTACCTATGGACTTTTACTAACGCAGATACAAAAAACGATGGACGATATTAGTCTTAACTCTGAGTGGAGAAAATTTGGGGACATCTGTACCTCGCAGATTTTTTAGGTGTGTTAACATCGGCGGGTCTTCTGACTTTGAGAGGATGCTTGAACACAATCTCATTACAGCTGCGGGACAGCGCCGGATTTACACCGGACTTTCCCCGTTTCCTCTAATGGCTGTTCCCCACTAGAACCGACTAATCGACCCATTGTATAGCATAATCAGGAAAATAACACAAGATATAGTTTTAGTTAACAGCCACTTTTATTTTAAGATTTCATGACATTAAAGAAGTCTTGGTTGTTATAACCAAGACTGAAGAATGAATTTATTTAATTGAACGCACTTACACAATTGCTTATCCCAAATTACTGAAGAACGTTCTCCAAAGGGTTCCCGTTACTCCTACAGCAATTAAAGCGTTAGTGAAAAACTTGCCTAATTCAATTTCTTGTCCCAGTGCTTTGTCGTCTTGACCTCAAGCTTGTCTGACTCCTTGCTTGTAAGTTGGTACATCTTGCAAAGAACCAATAACATACGCTGCAAAGAAAACTTTGCTCATGTAGTGGCTGAGGATATGAGGATATATCGTATATCAGGAATTCGCAAATTGTCTGATCTGGGACAGGTATATTTTATTGCAGCGGATTTTGCTGCTTTTCCCGCTCCTCAACCGCCTTGCTCACAATTCGCACCACAAGATTACTGATGGGACGGTCTTCTTCCTCCGCCCATCTCACCAAAGCCTCGTGGATATCTTTAGGGAAATATATCGAAGTTTGTACGCGATCGCTCTGGCTCATCAACTCTATAAGGATTTGTCGCCAATCCATCATACCCTCACAACCTTTTTACAAGGCTCAATAATGTTTAACAATGTGTGGCAATGTTTTTATGGTAGATTGAAAACGATCGAGATTTTTTTATGGCGATCGGGTCAAGTGGCGATCGTTATCTGGCGAAGACGAATAAGTAATTAGTTCTAAGTACACAAATAAAAATTATTTATTTAGTGGAGATTTGGTAACTATGAGCTGTAAGAATGATTCCAAAGGTTCAACTCTAAAAACTATACGATGTCATCTAGACGCTAGCGAAGATGTACTTCGTAAAGTATGGGAAGAAATGGATAAATAATTTATATAAAAAAATATCTAATTTTCCATATCCAATCCATTATGTATATAGCGATTTGAGTGGTTGCTATAAAAACGAAAAAGGAGATATTTTCGTTTACTTTAATGGCTGGGCTAATTATCACTTTAAAATTTGTTGTAACAAACGGCAACGTCATTTTTTTGAACGCTTTTTAGAAGACTACAAAACTTTTAAAAAAAGCGAAAAAAGTGAAAAAAAGCTTTCAGGTAGCTTGTCTACACTACGTTCTATAAAGTTATTATGGCAGGCGAAGGCAAGGGTGAACCGTGGAAAGTTCATAAATTAGCGCTACATTGCACCTATGATGCTCGTCTATGGACAGCAGAAGGTACTGAGGAGGTGAGAAAAGAAGAGACTGCTCAAGTGCAAAAACGAGTAAGTAAAGCAGAGGAGAATAAAAATTTAGATAAACAGGAACAAAAAAAACTGAAAGCAAATCAATCTTCGCTGTCTCGACTTAATAATTCATTCACTCGTCCTAGTAAGCCAGCTTATCAAGGTCAATCTAACATAATTGTTGGCATCAGTTTTCATCCTGTTGAATTAGCAACGGTTGCTATAATTGATACAAATACCAAAAAAGTACTTGTATGTAAAACAGTAAAACAGTTACTAGGCAATGCTTTTAACCTGTTAAGCCGTAGACGACGACAACAAGTGCATTTAAGGAAAGAGAGAGAAAAAGCTCAGAAAAAAGATTCGCCATGCAATATGGGTGAATCAGAACTAGGGGAATATATTGATAAATTACTAGCAAAGAGAATAGTAGAAATTGCTAAGTCTTATCAGGCAAGTTGTATTGCGTTACCTACATTAAAAGACATAAGAGAAATTCGCACCAGTGCAATTCAAGCAAAAGCTGAGACAAAAATTCCAGGGGATGTAAAGGGTCAAAAATTATATGTTAAAGAATATAACCGTCAAATACACAATTGGAGTTACAACAGACTCCAAGAATCCATCATGTCGAAATCTGCTGAATTAAAAATTAGTATTGAATTTGGCATCCAGCTCCATTATGGTACTCTGCAAGAACAAGCCAGGGATTTAGCATTTTATGCTTACCAATGCCGAATTAATACTATTAGCAAATAAAATTTCTAATCAAAAAGTAAGATTTAATACAATGCGGTTTAGTTAAGCATTTCTCCCTTCTCTCTGTGTCCTTTGCCTTTGGATTGCCGCAGGCTACCCTCCGCATCTACGTTAAAAAATTAAGTTTGACAAAGAGTTTTAGCGCTAACTGAAGCGTATTGTGATTTAATAGATGTTAAATCGGTGCCGTCGTACATGCTCTTTTGAGCCTTAACTGTATGATGCTAATACAGTATTAACCCCTTTATGTAAATACTGTTGGAATGGGTTAGTTTAGCGTTTGAGAAAACGTATTCTTTCGGGCCCTGGTAGCTGCCAACTCTACCTGTGCGATCATCTAAGTGTTTGTTAGTGGTAATTGCTTGGGTAAGCTAATACTGCTGTTAGATGAGAAAGTACTCGCACCGAGACGCATGGGAAGTATAAGGTGTTAGGGTTCCAAACAGCCCAGAACCTTAGCTCTTGACATCAAACTTTTTTAGCTTGGTGTTGGGTGACAGAGCGGCCTATACTACTGAAATTTTAGATTTTGGTTTTACAAGGAGGATCATTACCTCTTACTTTACAACAAAGTAAGGGTACGGGTATACTGTCACGGTGGCTACCGAACTACCACCCCCTAATTTTTATTTTTGGCAGCTCAAAGCGGGGGCAAAATCTCTGGGGTGCTGCCAAATGTTCAAAACTCCTGTCTGCACTGGGTATTACTGTTTTAGTCATGAAGAAAATTTTATTCATTGACTGTAGAAAATAGGAATTAAAGGAGGCTTGTCAATTTTGCCTTCAGAAGCCCTTGTTGGCAAGAGTTTTCACGGGTGCGGTTTCCAAAGCCCTCTCGTTAGGTGGTGGGTTGAAAGCTACTCCTCTGCAATATCGGGGATCGAGCTAACTCTTGAGTTTCCAAAGCCCTCTCGTTAGGTGGTGGGTTGAAAGTCAGATGCGAGAAACAAGATTAAGGGAGTTAACCGTTTCCAAAGCCCTCTCGTTAGGTGGTGGGTTGAAAGAGTGGCCGATTAGCGATCGCACCATGAGAAAATTAGGTTTCCAAAGCCCTCTCGTTAGGTGGTGGGTTGAAAGTTGTGATCGCCGAAGTAAGCGCTTTGGTTATATAATTTTGTATTAGGGTGGTTTGAAAGGAGCGCTGCGATCGCACGTCAGACGCAGCTATTTTATAGTAGTGAATAGTAGTGATGCCTCTGCTTGAGTGAAAAAAAGAAAAGAAGAGGTAGTACATTTTTGTAATTAGACTGCAAATAAAGCGCTTTAAAGCTAGTATTGCAATTCAAGAGCCTTGCGCTTGCTGTAATCTATGAAATTAGAAAATATATATATTTGTCCGAGTTTTACAGGCTGATTTTGGACAATAATTCTTTAAAACTGGTTTCAACTCTGGACAATAATTCTTTAAAACTGATTTAATTGCTGAAAGTCCCGAAAATACGTAACTTATGCCCTTGAACTTGGAAAAAATGGACATTAATTCTTTAAAAGTGACAATAATTATTTAATGGACACATGGAGAATAACGGATTCGAACCGATGACCTCTGCGGTGCGATCGCAGCACTCTACCAACTGAGCTAATTCCCCAAAATCTATGCTAAGTCAAGAGTACTATTACTCCAAGACATTATCACCATAGATTATTCTAACATTCAGTTACCGATGGTTGAGGCTGTTTTTGGGAAAAAACCTTCTGCACCCGTTCTAGTTCCAAATCACTGAGATAATCAACAGTCCAGTTACAGCAGCGCTGAAGCATGTGGAATGGGTAAGTATTTGCTACACCAACAACTTGCATTTGCGATCGCTTCGCGGCTTCTATACCTGCTGGAGTATCTTCAATTGCCAAACACTCGTGTGGTTGAAGATTCAAGTCGGGATATTCTTTATTTAAGCGTTTTACTGCCAGTAGATAACCATCGGGTTCTGGTTTACTGGTGGTGATGTCATCACCAGCAACAATAATTTTAAAATATTCAGCTAGTTTAGCGCGATTCAGTACTAGTTCTATTTCTTTCCGAATCGCGCCACTAACTAATCCTAGTTTCAGATTGCGCGATCGCACCTGAAATATTAAGTCTTCTACACCTGGATATAAAGGCAGTTTCTTTATTTTTTCTAATTCCACCGTATAAGCTTGGGCTTTGCGGTACAGCAACTGAGTTAAATAGTTTTCATTGGCTACTCTACCACGATTAGCGAGTAGTTGCCCAAAACAAGCGCGATCGCTGCGTCCTAAAGAAGCTTGACGCTCGCTCACCTTTTGGGGTTGGAGATTTTCTTCAATGAGAATCTCATCGATCAGTTGCAGGTGGATTGGCTCATCGTTAATGATGACACCATTAAAATCAAAGAGAACTGCCTTTAAACTCATGCCATTATGCCAAACGCTGGAGAACCAAGTCCCTCCAAATCATTATTATCTACTGATGTGGGAGTATAATGACGGACATTTTCGGTTGCTATTGGTTTTATGCCGCTAGTTACCTGATTTATCCACCATACATCCTGCGATCGCACCGCTTCAAATCCGGCTGCACCCATATTCGCTTCTATGCTACTAGCAGCATATTCACGAATATATGGCTCCTCAAAAACATCATTAAGCCATTCTAACTGACGCAGAGTCTTCTGATTTCCATCTAGAATTAATACTTGTCCTCCAGTTACCAGCAACCGGAAGCTTTCTCGCAGAATTGCTAAGGAAACCGCATCTGGTGTTTCATGGAATAGCAAAGAAGCTGTTACTAAGTCAAACGAAGCATCCCTCAAACCAGTTTTTTCAGCATTTCCATGTCGCCAGACTATATCCAAGCCAGCATTTCTAGCTTTATCTTCCGCCCTTACCAGCATATAAGGTGATAAATCCAAACCAATAACTTCCGCTTCGGGGAAAGCCTGCTTTAACATTAAAGTAGTAGAACCAGTACCGCAACCTAAATCGAGTATGCGTCGTGGTTTTACCTGGACGGCATCAACTAAAGCTTGACGGACAATACCTTCATTAGGCGGTAGAACGTATTGAGTAACTGGATCGTAAGTAACTGCTGCATCGGAATTGAGGTATCCACCAGTAATACCGTGAAAGTGTTGATTACTGTAGTACGCCGGAATTATGACATCATCTCGTCGATAGCGATCGCTCTCTTTCTCCCAATTAATACTATCAGCGTAACGCCGTAACCCATCTTCATCAATCAAAAGACGCACTACAGGGGATAAAAAACGTTCCCAGATTGTATCTTGACGCACTGCCATATTATTGTGTCGGAACTTTAAGGAGCTATTTAAACACAGTGATTTTCTTTACAAATTTTAATACATTGGAGAAACATTTGCTTTCTCCCTGTGGTGATAGATTGATGGTTGCAATTCTTTTATATTACACATATAATACAAATGTAACTCCTAAAAGTAGTTCTTCAGCTTCACGAAAATTTAAGGAGCCAAATGAAAGACAATACAACATATAAATTGCTACAACTAACTAGGTAATGGGTTATATGTCATACCAATAAGTGTCACTGCCCTATACCAAATCCCTACGGGTTCGGCAGTTGCTTATGGGGGAAACCCCCAAGACCGCACTGCCTCACCAAAATCTAAAATTTAAAATCCAAAATAGAAAAAATTATGCCCTACGAAAAATTAGAAATTACCACACCAGCACCCGTCTTATCTTGGGCAAATCACTCTTTGGGGCCAGAAGAAACCAAGATGGCCAAGAATGTGGCATCATTACCATTTGTATTTAAGCACGTGGCATTAATGCCAGACGTTCACTTAGGAAAAGGTGCTTTAGTGGGTTCTGTAATTGCAACCAAAGAGGCAATTATCCCAGCTGCTGTCGGTGTTGATATTGGTTGCGGTATGAGCGCGATCAAAACAGCATTTACCGCCGAACAACTAGAAGGTAAACTAAAGAAAATCCGCCTAGATATTGAAGCCGCAATTCCGACTGGATTCAATGAAAATAAAGACGTTGAAAAATCTGTTAGCAATTGGCAGCACTGGGATGATTTTAAAGACTTGCATCGCGGCGTGCAAGACCTACAAGGTAAAGCAATGAAACAGATGGGTTCTCTGGGTGGAGGAAATCACTTTATTGAGGTGTGCCTCGATACAGAGAATCAAGTTTGGCTAATGCTGCATTCTGGTTCGCGTAACATCGGTAATAAACTTGCCCAGTGTCATATTCACACAGCCAGAGAATTAGCAAAGATGGCAGGTAATAAATTGCCTGACCCTGATTTAGCTCATTTCGTTGCTGGTACACCAGAATTCCAAGCATACTGGCACGATTTGCAATGGTCACAAAACTATGCGCGTGTCAACCGCGATGTGATGATGGCGCGTTTTAAGCATATAGTTGAGAAGCATCTCGCAGGTGGGAAAGCAATTAAACCTTTATTGCAGGTTAATTGTCATCACAATTACGCCGAAAAAGAAGTGCATTTTGACGAGGATGTATACGTGACTCGTAAGGGTGCAGTCCGCGCCCAAACTGAAGATTATGGGATTATTCCTGGTTCGATGGGGGCAAAGTCTTTCATCGTTAAGGGTAAAGGTAATGCCCACAGCTTCTGTTCTTGTTCTCACGGTGCAGGACGTTTGTTATCTAGAAATAAGGCAAAAAATGTCTACACACTTGATGATTTGATAAAGCAAACAAATGGTGTAGAATGCCGCAAAGATGAGGGTGTGTTAGATGAAATTCCTGGTGCTTATAAACCGATAGAACAAGTGATGGAAAACCAAGCGGATTTGGTTGAAGTTGTAGCAACACTTAAGCAAGTACTTTGTGTTAAGGGCTAAATTTATGTAGAGTGGGCAATGCCCACTTTTTTATTTTTTAATCGCTAAAAGCCTAGCAAATATAAGTATTAATACCCAACCAAATAAGTTTTGTTTATAAAATTTATTGAAGCATTAAGTATGACATTTTGAAGTGCAGAATGTGGAATATAAAGTTTGTTTATAGTATCTTGCATAAAACTAAAAAACTGGACTGATTGATATTTGGGGGTTCGATAAACAACATTATCAAACTTAGGAACTCTAACTAAACAAATGATTGCAATATTTTTAGAAGATTCAAAGCAATGATTATCGTCATGAAATTAGGGACGCCATCAGTATAAATGGAGCGTGTTGTTGAACAAATACGTCGTCATGGATCACGCCAGAAATATGCCAATTGTATACATTTCTGTATAGGCAGTAACATCCGCCAACTCAGTAACACCTTTCTCTTTTGGAAATACTTCTAGGCATTGATATTCTTAGGCAATCACTAGCATAATATCCTCAATAAAAGGTTCTGCTTTGTTTGAATTAAGCATAATCACAACATATGAAAATCGCACTTCAACTTTCCCAACTTACCAAGTATTATGGTTCTCACCAAGCTGTAAACAATCTTAGCTTGCAGATTGCAGAAGGTTCATTTTATGCTCTTTTAGGTCCCAATGGTGCAGGAAAAACTACTACTCTACGAATGATTGCAGGGTTACTACGACCAGATAACGGGGATATTATGATCTTAGGACATAGTATCCAGCGATCGCCTCAAAAAGCAAAGCAACTTTTAGCATACCTACCTGAAGAGCCTCTACTCTACAACAAGCTACGTCCAACAGAGTATTTAGAGTTTATCGCCGGACTTTGGGGAATTCCTCCTTCTAAAGCTCAATCTTCTGCCGAAGAACTCCTCAAACAATTAAACTTGTGGGATAACAGAGGAGATTTTAGTGAAACTTTTTCGCGAGGGATGAGGCAAAAACTTGCTTTAGCAGGGGCATTAATTCATCAGCCGAGAATTATTATCTTAGATGAACCGCTAACAGGATTAGATGCAGCCGCAGCCCACTTAGTCAAAAATATGCTCACCGAGTATGTAAACCAAGGTGGTGTGGTAATTTTAACTACTCACATTATGGAAATTGCCGAGCGTATGGCGCAGCGAATTGGGATTATTAATCATGGGTACTTAGTTGCCGAAGGTACTTTAGATGAACTTAGAACTCAAAGTGGTGAAGCAGAAGGTAGTTTGGAGAGGGTCTTTTTAGAATTAACTCAAGATAATAATGTTGAAGGTACAAGATGAAAGTAGGGACATTACCTTGGCTTTTGGGCTATGAATTAAGTTTGTGGTGGCGTGAAATTACTGTTAGACCTATAGCAAAATTTGTTTTCAGTATTTTTGCACTTTTATTTTTGGGTAGTGTTTCTTTAACTTGGTTATGGGTTACGTTTGGTAATATTCGAGGTGCGATATCATTTCATACCATACCAGATTCTGCTATTTGGATAGCGGTAGTAGTTTGGTTGTTCGGATTTTATTATAGCTTTATCCAAGCGATGAGAAGTAGCTTGATGGCGTTATTTGAACGCGGGGATTTAGATTTACTCGTGTCATCACCAATTTCGAGTCAAGTGATTTTTGCAAGCCAAGTGTTAAGAATTGCCCTGAAAACTTTTTTCAGTGGTTGTTTATTTGTAATTCCTGTAAGTTTAATCGCTTTATTACTCGGTATTCCTCAACTTTTAGGGCTTTATCCGGCTTTGATTGGTCTTAGCTTAAGCGCTACAAGTTTAGCAATGTTATTTGTTTTAGGGTTAGTTCGTGTTATAGGTGCAAAACGGACGCGGACTTTTGCTCAAGTTCTTACAGTATTATTTATTATCACTATATATTTGAGTTCTCAGTTACCTAATCTCCTGAAAAAAACGGATGGAAACACGGCATCAATTTGGTTTCAGTTAGAACATTGGTTAGCGAAAGGAAACTTTTTGAGTGCAGATAGTTGGGTTTGGTTTCCTGCAAGAGCTATTTTCTTTGATCCGGTGTCAGTAGTGTTAGTGTTGTTAATTAGTATCAGTTTGACGTGGTTAACGGTGGAAGTTTTACATCGTTATTTTATTGCAGGTACACAGCAGCAAATTACAAGTGAACACCGTCAACTGCGCCCAACCCAAGCAACTCGCCTTGTTGGTGGTTTTAATCGTGTTGCTTTACTCAAAGAATGGCGGATTATGCGGCGCAATCCTTATTTAATTTCACGCCTATTTCTGCAAATATTTCTCCTCACATTCGCATTTTTGAGTATATTCCGACAACATAATAATGATGGTATTTTAGGGATGAGTTTAGTGTTGGCAGAAGCTTTGACATCAAATTTAGTGCAAATTTGCGTTTCTGGGGAAGAAGCACCAGATTTGCTCAAATCTTCACCAGTAAATAGTTCAAAGCTGCATCAATTGAAGTTGTTAGCGGCATTAATTCCTATCTGGTTATTGATATCACCACTGTTTATTGTTTTGATAGTCAACGGTAAACCGTGGTTTATACCGATGGTGCTTTTTTTCGCTGGTACTACTTGTGCAGCAACTCTCAGTCTGTGGAATTCTCGCCCTGTAAAGTTTACAGAATTATTTCGACGAAGGCAAAATAGTAAACTTGATGTATTGTTAAGTTTACTCGAAATTATTTCCTTGCTTTCTTGGGGATGGTTAGGATTTAGCTTGCAACAAGGTCATTTGCACACCGTTTTGACTTTATTGGCTGTGATTGGTTTAGTTGTGGCATTAGCATATGGGCGTAGTCGTCAGTTAGGGCGTGTCATCAATTAAGCATTGTTAGCGCTACTCTACGATAAACTGCTGCTCGCTGATAGCGCTAACGTTTAAATTTTGTGTCTTTTCAAAACTACAGTGTCAAAGATTGAGGATTTGTCTCAATCAATTTTGCCAAATCTTGCAAGAATGCCGCAGCATGAGCACCGTAAATAATTCGGTGATCTGAAGTAATATTTACTTGCATTTGTTGCCGCACGCCAAATAAACCATCGGGTGTTGCTACCACTTGCGGACGGGATGCCCCGATCGCTAAAATTGAGCCTTGTCCAGGTGGCAAAATCGCATCAAATTTATCTACGCCAAACATCCCCAAATTGGACAGGGTAAAAGTACCACTGTTGTATTCTTGGGGCTGTAATTGTTTTGTCCTGGCACGTTCTACTAACGATTTCCAAGTACGCGATAGAGAATAAATATCTACTGCGTCTGCATTTTGCAGCACAGGTGTAATTAATCCGCCATCATCCATTGCTACTGCGACAGAAATGTTGATATCAGAATGATAAACAATACCCTGGTCTGAGTAGCTAGCATTTAACAATGGGTGTTTTTGCAATGTCACTGCGACAGCTTTCGCCAGTAGCGCTGTCATTGTCACACCTTTGGATTTAATTTGTTTATAAAGTTTGTCTAATCCATCGGTGGTAATTGTATAACCGACACGGAAGACGGGCACGGATATGGTGGCTACCATGTTCCGCACTACGGCATTTTGGAAGGTAGTTAAAGGTACGGTTTGACCAGGAACAGCCGCTGCTACGGGTGCGGGTGCTGGTGCTGGTGTCCGAGGTGCTGGGGGTGCAACTGGGGCGCTGGTTGGTACGGGTGCTGGTGGGGCAACTGGGGTGGGTTGCTTGCCCTTGTTAGACAATGCTTCTACATCTTCGGCAACAATGCGTCCGTGGGGGCCACTACCTTTGAGTGTAGTCAAATCAACTTTGAGTTCTTTGGCTAACTTACGGGCACGAGGTGAAGCTACAAGCCTTCCTTCTTTGTGATTAGAGCCGTTTTGAGATGCTAAGGCTAAGGCAGGTGTGGCGACTGAGGCTGTGGCGGCAACTGGTTCAGGGGAAGAGGTAGGAGTAGCAGCCGCGCCGCCAGAATTAGCCTGAGATTTCGCCTGTTCAATTTCAGCCTCCGTTTCGGCGATAAAGGCGATCGCAGATCCCACCGGGGCAGTTTCACCAGCTTCAACTATGATATGGGCAAGAAATCCTTCATAAAAGGTTTCTACATCCATATCTGCCTTATCTGACTCTACAACCACCACTGTTTCGCCTTTTTCCACTTTGTCCCCTGGCGATTTCACCCAGGAGACGATTTTGCCCTCCGTCATGGTGGAACTCAGCGCCGGCATAAATACTTCGTGAATGCTCATAGGGTGGTTTGGAAATCAATGGTTTATGGACTTTAACAGTTTTTATCAGATCGAATTGTATCTTGGTGGGAGGGTTTTAGACTGTTTATATTTTAGGTTGGGGATTGGGCATTGGGCATTGGGCATTGGGCATGGGGCATGGGGCATGGGGGAGGCAGTGCGGTCTTCTCCCAAAGGGAGAGGCTAGCGCCAAGGGGTCTCCCCAAGTAGAGCAACTGCCGTCATTGGGCATTGGTTATTCACTAATGACTAATGACTCTAGGAACCTAAATATAGGTTAGAGGTCTATAATACAGAACTATCCTCAATGGTTAGCCAAAATCTCGATCTCGTTTTAGTCATTGACTTGCAAAAACCACCACGAGTTTCTCACAGTTAATATTTTTCATAACCACTACTTAAGATACACGAGCTTCTCACGGATAGAGGATATGGGATGTAGTTCAATCTAGAATTCAAAATTGGTAATAAACCTATTTGAAATTCCTGTTTACTTTTATGTCGGCAAAGCTGAAATTCTTTTTGATTGTGATATTAAGTATCTCTGCCACGGCTGGTGCTGGAGTTTATATTATCCAGCACCAGCAATCTGCACCGATTGTTGAGACTAATGATGAGCAAACCCAGCAGATGGGAGCAATACATCAGTCTCAGGAAGTTGCAGCCTTCTCAGAGCGTTCCGATTATCAAACTATACCTTTAGAAAAACTTAACTCATCTCTCCAAGGCAGTAATCCTACTACCCTTGCCCTGAATGCCTTTGAGGAGATAGCAGTGGGAGGATCGCAAAAAATAGAGGTAGTTTATCCCCAACCAAATCAGGCGTTAGTGACGATTACGCAAATCAAGCGGGGTAATAATTCAGTTGGGACGGTTAAATATCGAGCAGAGATGACAACCTTTGGGCGATCGCTTTTTATTAGCTCACCTCCAGTGTGGCAAATCGTTTGGGCTGGCTCCCAGGTGGAATGTTGGGCTGGGAGCCGCTCTCACACTAACACTAAGTTAAATCATATCTGTCATTAGTCATTGGTCATTGGTCATTGGTCAGAAAACAAATGACAAATGACAAAGGACAAATGACAAATGACAAATTTAAATGTCGCCGCGAATTTCTTCTACAACGCCATCGCGCAGAACGATTTCGACTTGCATTTTGCTAATCAGGTTATCACCGATTTCTACCCGGAAAAAGCCTTCCATTTGGAATTGGTTGACTTCTTGATCTTGTTGGAGAAACTGCACTTGCTGGAGATTTTGCAGCAATTGATTTTTTTGCTCCAAAAATTCACTTTTCTTTTGATTGACTTGGAGTTGGATATTGTCAATTTGTTGGAGGGTCTGGGGGCCGGGTGGTTGCAGACTCTGCTTTTGAATTGCGGCGATCGCTCTTTGTCCTTCAACGTCTAGCTGTTGCAGTTGCTGATCGAGTTGATTGATTTGCGCTTGCAGCTGCTGTTGTACTTCCTCTTTCCACAGGGGAGTCACAATAACTTTGACGTTAACGACGCGTTTGAGAAGCAAATTAGATTTGGAGACATCCATAAATATTTCACGTTCACTCTTTACAGTTAGCAGGTGGAATGATCAGGCAAACATGCCGTCAATAATATCGCGATAGCGTTCCGTGACGACATGTCGGCGAACTTTTAGTGTTTGTGTCATCAAGCCATTTTCAATAGAAAACGGTTCCAGGATGAGTTTAAACGTTCCGATGCGGTCATCCGGTCGATAGCCTGGACGATTTTGGACTTCCCGATTCAATTCTTGGCGAAATAAATCCTGGATCATTTTACTCTCCAAGTCAATTTTTTGACTATCTGAGGAAGTCACTTGATTATTGGGCGTATCCAGCGTTAGATTCTGACTTGCTGCCCATTTTTCTAAGGCTTCGACATTGGGGACTATTAAGGCTCCCAGGCTGCGCCGATCTTGACCAATGAGCATAATTTGATCGATGTATGGCGATCGCAAACACGCATCTTCAATCGGTTGTGGCTCGATGTTTTCCCCGTTAGTCAATACAATCGTATCTTTAGCCCTGCCAGTCAGCACTAAATCGTCTTGTGGTGTCAGCCAACCCAAATCGCCGCTATCAAACCAACCTTCAGCGTCAATTGCTTTCGCTGTCGCTTCGGGATTTTGGTAATAGCCTTGCATAATCTGCGGCCCTCTCAACAATACTAAGCCTCGCTTTTCTATTGGTAAAGGCGCTTTTGTCTCCGGATCGACGATTTTAGCTTCTGTAGCCGGGAGTGGTAGCCCTGATGCGCCAATCAAATTCCGCCAAGGACGCCGTACATGGGTGACAGGAGAAGTTTCTGTCAAGCCATAGCCTTGTAAAATCTGCACACCAATAATTTCAAAGAAATTATCTATGTGTCTGGGAAGCGCACCGCCACCGCTAATCATCTGCTTAACTTGTCCCCCTGTGGCTTCCCGAACTTTGGCGTAAACCAGTCGTTCTCCCAAGGCATGAAGGGGTAATAAAGCTGATGCTTGGATCTTAGCTGCTAATCGTTCGGCGGCTGAAGCATGAAGATTATTTAAATCCAATCCCTCAGCAGTTCGCTGGGCTTTGATATATTTGTCGCTAATGCCTAATAAAAATTTAATTAGGCGTTGCTTGTTGGCTGGTTGTTCGCGGAATTGCTTTTGCACTCCTTCATAAATCGATTCCCACAGGCGGGGTACACCGACCATGTAATTGGGTTTAAATTGTCTCAAATCCCCTTTTACAGAGCGCAAGTTGGTATAAACTTGCGTACAACCTTGAGATAATAGGTAATATTCAACAGTTCGTTCGTAGCTGTGCCACGAAGGTAGAATACTGAGAACTATATCACCCGCATTTGGTTGCAATACTGTGCCAAAAGTTGTCACTTGGTGCATCAAGTTACTATAAGACAGCATTACACCCTTGGGTTTACCCGTAGTGCCAGAGGTATAAATTAGAGTTGCCAGAGCGTCACGATTTTGCTTGACTGGCACAAAATTATGATTTTTACCGATTTCAAGCAACTGCGAAAAGTTGAGTACCTTTAAGGTTTCGTCTGTTGGTGGTGCTTCATCGGAAAGTAAGATTACCACTTGAATTGGTAAATCTTTGAGGCGATCTTGGAGTTTTTTAAGTGTTTTTAAATCTTCAATGACGATCGCTGTACTGCCGCTATTGGCGATAATAAACAGCAATTCTTCTTTTTCGGCTTGGGAACTACGCACCGCATCAACGCCTCCAGCAGTCATGATGCCTTGATCGGCAATGAACCACCGAGGACTGTTGTCAGCAATTAAGGAAATGCGATCGCTTACCTTTACTCCCAACGCCTGTAAGCCAGCAGCAAATAGTTGTATTTTCTCTGCCAACTGGGTATAAGTAATCACTATTTCCGGTTTAGCATGAGGATTGCGGAGGGCGACAACATCACCAAATCTTTGAGCTGCCAAAGGCCAAATTTCTGGTAGCGATTCCACATTTGTGTAATCTACCAACCGCTTTAATGCCTGCCGTTCTCGCTCGCTGATGTTAGATAAAAAAGAAGACGCGGTTTGGGTTGTTGACATAACACCTTACTTAAAGATTTTAAACTGATTATTTTCCAGCTTATTTTGTTATTTTGCTACAATAACCAACCTTATTATCCACATATCCTTCTGTGTACGATAATTCCAGGAATTCTACGTTTATATTTACAAAAATTTATGTTAAAGTTAATTTACATAGAGTGCAAGCAATGATTGTGTTTGCATCTAAGAACAGAAATCGCCTATGTTTCACAGGAGATGATTACCTATGAATTTTATCGACGGCATAATGCTAACGTTGCTCAATATTGCTGCTTGCATAGCGTTACCGAAGATTTTAGCTATTCTTTTGGCTGATAAAACCAAAATTACTGAAACATTGGCAAATGGTTCCAAATTACAAGCAGCCAAAATTCAACTTACAAGTTTCCCTTATTGTACAGCTTACGGATTGACAGGTAGCCAATACTGCAAATTCAGTCCTGATTTTTGTGCTAGCTGTTCTCCAAATTGATGGACTATTTGCTAGGAAAAATTCCTTGGTACTTCCGAAAACCAGCAATTCAATTAACTCTTCAACACATATTAGACTTCTTGGCATTTGTGGGGAAAAGGGTAAGGGGTAAAGGGGAAAGCGGCTCATAAAAACCCTTTTCCCTTTAACTTGAGTCCCTTTCCTCCCTCTTGCAAAAGTTACTTTTGCAAGAGGTCTATTCATTCTAATGTTGGTGCAGTGTATCTATCCCGCCTCGGAATAAATTCCGAGTCTCATAACCAAAGTCCTCTAAAAAAGGACTAAACTAAATTTCTTGTTTAGTCCTCTTTTAGAGGACTTTAACTATCAGCCCGGAACTTTAGTTCCGGGCGGGATATTTGCTCAGTGTAGGACTTTCACTTGAACAGAAATATTGGGTGAGTAAGATTTTTAGAGATGTGTGTACACCGTAGCCCAAGTAGAGAGAGGGACTTGTTTTTGGCTCCCCTTCTCCCCATATTGGCAGAAGGGGCTGGGGGATGAGGGTTTTTCTGTTCATACAGAACTACAGTTTTCAACGTGGACGCGGTTTAATTATACGGACATGATATAATTTGACTTTTTCAAATTTTGATAGATATACAGCGAAGAGATTGTATTTAAATCTACTTTTTTAGGCTCATCTTCATTCGCATTAGTATTTTTAAATAAAACTGTAAATGCACCAGCACCTAACCTATCTTGAGGAAATATCCGATAACAAGGCATCGTCGTTAAATGCGATTTATATTTGTCTAAATTAATAATTTCTATCGCTTCAAACTGGGGAAAGCGTTCTAAAAACCATTCACAAACTTGCTCATTTTCTTCGGGCGAATATGTGCAAGTCATATAAGCAAGATAACCTTGCGGTGAAACCATTTTAGCAGAATTCGCGATAATACGCTTTTGCCGATTTGCACTCTTATTAATAACAGTTGGGTGAAAACATCCGGGTGCTTTTTCACCTTTGGCAAGTAAAGATTGTCCAGTACACGGAGCATCTACTATGACTAGATTGCTAGAGCCGGGAAACATTTCGGCAAATATGCTTGAATCTCGATTAACCACTGCGCTAGGGCTAACCTGACAACGCTTCAAATTAGAAATTAGCATTCCCAGACGTTTGCCAATTACTTCATTGCTGATGAGCAATTCAGGTTTTAAAGCTCTCCAAGCAAAGATACTTTTACCTCCTGGTGCGGCACACATATCAAAAACTAAACGCACTGACTCAGGAATAGCTAACAAAGTACTAGCTGCAAACACCGAAGAAAAATCTAAACAATAGAAATATCCTTTTTCATGCAAGGGATGCTTACCAGGTTTTTCTCCCAGTGATAAGCGGTCTATAAATTGTGGTTGCCAAGAGGTTGGTGTTTCCACTGCCAAAGGTGAAATATCTGGCTTTTCTTGACACCAAAGAATACTAGGTGAAAAAGGCTGAGGATTCATTAAAGCCTCAATAAATTTTTCTTGTTCATCTAGATTAGCGAACAAACGCCGCGAGACTTTAAGTAATAAATTAGAAGGTTTTTCCATGTAAATGATGAATTACCAATTACGAATTAGGTTGCCGAGCGAAGTCGAGGTACGAATTACGAATTACAAATTATGAATTAGTACGTTGTATCTAAATCAAAATCAAACTGTTACACAAGAACAACGTAATTAAGGCTTTTGGCTTCATACTCAAAATATAATGACCGCCATTGGGAACGCAATGGCCAAGCTACCCCACTGCACCGGAGAAGGTCATGTTCTTAGATAGTTTTCAGGAAAAATTACGCAAAGAAGCACAACTATGGAGGGATGAAGGATTAATTAGTTCTTCGCAGTATGAGCAGATAGCAGAACGTTATCAATTTAAAAATCTGGAAGCTGCTGCACGCGATCGCAATAAAGCAATAGCGATCGCTATCGGTAGCATACTTTTATGCTTAGGCATAATTACCTTTGTATCAGGAAACTGGCAAGGAGGATCGCGAGAAGTCAAAATTATTCTGATGATGAGTTTGTTTTTTGCGATCGCCATCACTGGATTTTACAGCTGGAGGCCACCTGAAGGGAAGAAGCCAGAACGAAGCAAACGCCTACTGGGAGAAGGGTTGCTAATTTTAAGTGCCTTCATCTTCGGTGCAAATTTACTGCTGATGGCCCAGATGTTCAATATCATCGGTTCAGTTTCTCAACTGTTTCTCGCTTGGGGATTCGGTGTTGTGGTCATGGCCTTCAGTTTGTGCTTAAATTCTTTAGGAATTCTGTCAATTATCCTCGTGGAAATCGGCTACTGGACTGGACTAGAAGACTTATGGTACGCAACAGGAGAGTTAACTTGGTCGCGGCTAGTAGTCCAGCATTTGCCTTTGTTGGCATGGCTGGTATTTGTACCCTTAGCCTACTTCTGTCGTTCCCGTTGGATTTTTGGTTTAGCAGCCTTTGTTTTTGCTAGTTCCTTACAAGCTAACCTTAATCCACTGCCATTGTTGAATTATGCTGATATAGCCCCTTGGGTGGCATCTTTTGCTTTTGCACTCCCACCTGCATTATTCTGGAGTTATGATGATTTACTCTTTCCAACCATAAATTACAGGTTGTTTCAATATCTAGCCCGTAATTTAGCGTTGTTAAGCTTTGGCATCGTCTTTTACATTTTGTCTTTTCGTTGGGTCTGGGAATCTCCAGATTATAGTTATAATCAGCCAACGAATTTGACAAACTTATTCGAGTCTTTGCCAATCATCGATTTGGGGATTCTCAGCGGCTTGGCGGTATTACAATGGTTGTTCCTACTGCGCCAAAGAAATAATCCTCCGCGCCGCGAAGTGATTTTCACAACTGCTGTCATTAGTACATTTCTTGTCTTTATTGCAATAGTACCTTTTTGGCATCAAACTATCAGCCGGATTGATGAACTTGGCATTTTTATTTTCAATGTACTTCTTGCAACATTAGCCTGGGGACTAATTCAAGAAGGATTGAAATTAAGCAACAGAATTTCCTTTTGGGGCGGTATGCTGTTAGTAACACTGCAAATTATCAGTCGCGTGCAGGAGTACGATACAGACTTACTTTTTAGGTCGCTAGTCTATGTGCTGTGCGGTTCTGCTTTAATTAGCGCTGGACTCTGGTTTGAACGCCGCCTACCTGGTGGTAGCTCTACAAGTAAAAAGTAGGGCAAAAGATGAAAGAATTCAGGAGTCAGAATTCAGGAGTCAGAATTCAGGAGTCAGAATTTAGGAAAAGTTAACTAAATCTAAAATTGAATGATTCCTAACTCCTAACTCCTAACTCCTAACTAAAAATCTCTGTGCGTCAAAGTTTTTAAAGTTTCTCTGCGTTAGTCCTAATCTCGTTACTTTTAACCTCTTCAAGACCTCTGCTTTTTAGGACTACGCTCATGACTAATACTTCTTCTGAATCTAAAAATAAACCCTTGTCTCCGGAAGCTGAATTTTCCAGTAAGGTGACTTTTCGGGATTACTTGATTGCTACTGAACAAAAATCGAATAAGCCCTTACCTTTTTGGCGGTTACTAGCTCCCCTGGCGCTGCAAACAGGGCTAATTATGGCAGTACCAGCCCAAGCAGTTTATACAGATGTCACAGGTAAGACGGTGATTTTGCAAACCGTACCTGTAGATCCTAACAATGCGATCGCAGGTAACACCTTAGCCTTAGATTACAACATCTCCCGTACCTCAAATTTGAGCAGATTGCCTGGTTGGCAAACATTAGTCAGCAAAGGTCGTGGAAGTGGCAGAAGATTGCCTGAAGGAACCAATATTTACGTGACTTTGCAAGAGCAATTCTCTTCTGGTCGCGGTGTTCCGAGAGCTTGGAGACCATTACGAGTAAGTAGCGATCGCCCCACAACTCTTAGAGCCAATCAGGCAGCCTTAAAAGGTGTTTATCAGGATGGCTCTGTTAACTACGGCTTAGAAACATATTACATCCCAGAAAACCAACGGCAGCAAATTCGGAACGACTTACAAGCCCAACGCGCCCGCCGAGGACAAGTACCACCGATTGTGGTCAAGGCAAAAGTAGACCCACAAGGAAAGGCAGTGCCAGTTAGTATGTGGGTGCGCGATCGCAACTATCGCTTTTAAGTAAAGCGTGAAAATATGCAAGCTTTGTCTCTAAAGTTCTGAGCGCCGGGAGTCAGCGCTCAGAATTTTCTGTTTGTCATTTGTAAATACAAATGACAAATAAAGAAGTTGATTTTAATACTTGAAGCTGAGTTGACACTCTTAGTATTGAGTTGACTTTAAGTTACAGTTACACTTCAAGAACCGTCAACTTGTTATGTACAATCACTTAAGCCGAAAGTTACAAAGGGTTCAGAAT
This sequence comes from Nostoc sp. DedSLP03, assembly GCF_034530815.1. NCBI lineage: Bacteria > Bacillati > Cyanobacteriota > Cyanophyceae > Nostocales > Nostocaceae > Nostoc > Nostoc sp. DedSLP03. The sequence goes on along the minus strand of NZ_JAVRCK010000046.1, from coordinate 39,968 downwards.
TTTTTTATAACCTGCAAATTAGATTGTTAGACGATCATTAAAATATAAAGAATACGTAAATAACACTACTTTTATATAAATTTTTCAATAAAAATATGAAAAGAATGTAAATATTTTTATTAAATTAGAGAGATTTAAGTAAATTTTCGCTATGTAAGTACTATCAGGTTATGATTTTGTTTCTATTTTCAAATATTGAATAAAAGATTATTTTTTGTCATTAACAATCTTAGAGGATGTTTGAAAAGTCGCAAAGTATGGTGTAAACCCCTCTCCAAACCTCTCTCCGTATCGGGGAGAAGCTTTGAAAGTCCCATTCCTTTGTAGGGAAAGGGGTTAGGTTTGGGAAATTTTGGTGTTAGCAATAATACTTTTCAAACATCGTCTTAGAGGTTGTTGAGATCGTGACAAAAAATTCGTTAATTAATACTTGTTAAGTCTGCAACTTTCTAGTTCTGACTCTGTGAATTTCTGATCGAAGAAAGCTCGATCTCAGAGTTATCTGTGAATTCTGACTTAAAGAATTCTTATTGAAAGAGCAAGACTTTCAGGGATTAAAGCTTTATCACACTCAATTGAGGAAATTTTATTATGCCCAGGCTAATTGTTTCTTTTCCCGCACTCATAGGTACTTCTAGTTCCGATCTAGTGGTGGGCCAAGAGGATAATGGATTCCCAGTAGAGGGTAATGTATTGCCAGCAATTGGAATTGAGGTTCTAAAAAATGGAGTCATTAATACTCAAGCAGGCAACGACACTATCGAGGGTAGTGGCACAGGCAGCAGCAGCAGCTTTGACGCAGGTACTGGCACAGGCATTGCTAACAGTGGCATCATTAATGCAGGGATAGGAGATGATACAATCTTTGGCACAGGCACTGGTGGTTATGGGTATCGATCCATCTATGAAGCTGGTATAGGTATCTCCAATACTCAGGGTGGCTATATCAATGGAGGAGATGGAAAAGATTTGATCTCCGGTTTGGGGACATCCGTTGGTATAGGCATCCAAAACACTAAGGATAGCCGTATTGATGGAGGAAAGGGGGATGACTCTATCTTTGGAACTGGAATTGGAAAATCTTTTTTTAGCGAGTTTGCTATAGGAATCTCTAACACTGAGAGCAGCGATATTAATGGAGGAGAAGGGAACGATTCTATCTCCGGAACTGGAACTGGTGGAACTGATTTCGGTGGAGGAGATGGTACAGGCATCTTCAACAGTGGTGGCAGCCACATTAATGGAGGAGACGGAAACGATTTTATTACTGGTATCGGCAAGGGCAGTGATGCAGAAGAATCAGATCCGTTCCACAGTGACTATTATCCGGGTGAGGGTACAGGCATCTCCAACGGTCAGGGTAGCACGATCAGTGGAGGCAAGGGAAACGACTTCCTCTCTGGCACAGGCACAGGCGGTGCAGGACTGTCCGATAACCCTTTTTACACGATTGCACCTAGTATAGGTACAGGTATTGTTAACAGTGGCACGATCAGTTTAGACGATGGCAACGATAGGATCATCGGTACTGGCATTAATAAAGGCATAGGCATTGATAATACTAATGGCATTATCTATGGAGGAGTAGGAGATGATACCCTCACTGGGTATGGCACAAATACTGGCATCCAAGGTGGCACAATTGATGGCGAAAACGGTAACGATTACTTTAAAGCCCGTCGAATTGATGCTAGCAGTAATGCTGTTTCAGACCAAGGGGGTGCGATCGCCAATGTCTTGCTTAAGGGTGGAGCTGGAGCCGACACATTTGATGTTGGTTACGGTAATGCCAAGATTGATGGCGGATCGGGATCGGACAAGCTAATTCTGCTTGGTTCCAAAAGTAATTACATCATTCTAGGTAACTCCAACAATTACACCATTAAACGTGATGAGTTCACCCTTAATGTCTTGAATGTTGAGGAAATCGTCTTTTTTGGCACTGCTCCACTGTAAACTGTGTTTGGTAATTCCCGATCGGAAAAGCTAAGAAGAGGCATCTAGAACAAAAAACCTATAGTTACACAGAAGTCTTATTCTCGTTACTTTAGACCTCTGCTTTTTACGACTACGCTCATGGCTAAAATACAGCAGTTTTATTTTGCATAAAGTACAAAGCTACGGGTTTTGAGGCAGGAAGCAGAATATTGCCTGAAGAAAGTAACATCTACGTGATTTTGCAAGAGCAACTATCCTCTAGTCACGGTGTTCCTAGAGCTTGGAGACTGTTACGAGTAAATAGCAATCTTTTATGAGATATTTGGTGAAAAAGAATATAGAGACGTAGCATTACTATGTCTCTCCAAAGGTTCTAGGTAAAGCATATTTAATTTCATCAGATGTCTTATATATCGCCTACATTTAGAATGAAATAAAATAGCCCTGCATTACAGTAGAGACTCAAAACAGTGTATTTATACTAAGATAATCGGCAACTAAAACTTACTGGTAATATATGATTTTCGGTAGATTGAGTCAAAAAGCAAGGCTACTATTTACGAGATTTTTACTGCTAGCGATCGTAGTAGTAATTGCAGTGTGGCAACTCTTCCCAAGTCTAACCCAGTTAGTACAACAAGAAAGCAATTACGCGAGCCATATTCAACAGAACTTTAATCAATCTAGTTTTTACCCTATTTCAAAAATTCTATCTACAAACCTTTATAAACCTATTGGCGATTGGGTAGGAAGGTTAATTTTACCAACAAAACAGCAATTACAAGATGGTTTAGATTGGGTATGGATGGAAGTGCAATATGCACCACCCAACGCACAAGAATTGGTAGGGAATATTGTGCGTTTGGAATGGAAAAACAATAAAGATTTGCTTGCTTTGGATCAAGCGGTAACGCGAGATATAAATTTTCCTCCTGAAGTGATTAAAAGTCAAAAACAAGGAAATATTCATCCTTTTCGACTAAATGGAGTTCGTCAGGTAGGGATTTTACGCTCTTTGGCTGGTGCAAATCCTGATGATGAAACAATTGTTGTTTTAGATTCAACTACAATCATTGATGCAAATCAAGAAAAATCTATTTTGCAAATTGAACGCGAACCTGTTTTGGCAAATGGTAGATTTTATGGATTGGTAAAAATAATTAAACCGATTGAATCTCAATATAAAACTAGTTTATTTTCAAATAAAAAGCAGTTTAACGATTATTTTTTAGTACAACATTATAATCCTAATTCAAATAACTTTGATGGTATTGAAGAAACTATTCGCATTCCCCAACAAGTAATAGATTCGCGAAATTTCGCTCCTTCAAGTTCGCAGCAAATCGAGCGATCGCCTGCGGGTGAAGATGGTTGGTATATTTATGGCGCTGCCGATGCAAAGGGCGTATTTACGGTACGCGCACTTGCACCTCGTTCTCTGTTGCAAATTCAACCCCGTCAAATTATTACTGGTAAAGAATTAGGTCTAAATTACATCCAAGAGGTAAATTGGCAAAATACTGAGAACAATAAAGGTAAATTCAATACTGTATTATTAACACCTGGAGAAACACAAAATTCACAAAATCAATCTATATCAAAATGGCAAGAAGGCAATAAAGCTATTGTTCTACACCTATTTGGTGGAATTGGCGGACGTAAAGCTGAACCATTAGGAGTACCTTATACTATCACCGGACATTTCGCTTTTGGAATTGCAGAAGTTGTCCGCGATGAGTTTACTAAGGAATTACGCTTCGAGACTAAATACCAGCAAATTTATGCCCATAACCCTGATGGAATTATTGCCGGAACGCATACATGGGCTGATTACATGGGTAATTTACAACGTGGTTGGCTAGCAACACGTCCAGTATCAGATATTCTGATCGAATTCAACCCTGTAACGCAGGATTATGATTTTGATGGTGTCAAACTTTCGCCTTTAAAGCAATTCCAGCAACAATTACAGATAACAATGGCACGTTATCGGATTGGTGATGGAACTGGTGGGGCAATGGTATCACCTGCTACCTCATGCGTCCAAGACTCAAACCAAGCACTTTATGCTGCGATATTAGCAATTAAAAACCAAGTTACTACAACTCCTCAAATTCAAACTTGGATACGCACCAACCCCAATCACCCGCAAACATTACGCTTTCAGCAGCTAGTTGAATTAGGTCAATCTTTGGAACAACAATTAGCACCCTTGGGTATAGTTCGCGCTGATTGGCAAAGTCAAGCAGGTATACTTGCAGGTACGGGTAGAGGAAAAACGACGAAACCATTTCAAGATCGTAGTATTTGGGCTGGTTTGACAACATGGCGAACAATAATGCCTAGACTTGCACACGACGATCTCGCCGCAATATTTTTAAAACATGGCGCAACTATGCAAGTATTGCGAACTAATCAAGTTGGTGGTTGGGAACCTAATATTACACCCATTGCCCCAACAGCACTTTTAGGACAAATTAAGATTCCTTTTACCAATATTTCACCACTTTCAATTCTTTTAAATCGCGTTTTAGCGTCCTTAGTAGTTCCGAGGTTCAAAGATTGGTTAGTTATTGTTGTACTGCTGATAATTTATAGTATTCTTGCTCTACCTTATGGTTGGAAATTTGGATTTTTACAGATAGAAATTTGGTCTGCAAATTGGATTGATAAATGCTTGTTAATATTGCGTTGCTTATTTTTACCTGCAATTGTGGAAGAACTCTTTTTTCGCGTTTTTTTGCTTCCTCATCCTAACGAAATTACCAGTTGGTTCCAATGGTCTTTGTGGGCAATAGTGAGTTTAGTATTATTTATTTTGTATCATCCCTTGAATGCTAAAACATTTTTTAAAGCTGGAATTACCACATTTTTTAATCGTGTTTTTCTTGTTTTAGCGGCATTTTTGGGAATTATCTGTACTATTGCATATACGCTCACAGGATCTTTATTTGCGATCGTTTTAATTCACTGGGTTGTTGTAGTAGTTTGGTTAATTGTTTTTGGAGGAATCAGAAAATTAGATAATCATCAAAAAATTCAGAATGCTAAGGTTTAAGGAGGCAGGGGGCAGGAGGTAGGAGTCAAAAATGCTTGCTTAAGGCTAAAACTTGATGCCTTTATTTAGCACTACTAAATCTAGGACAACCTTCCTCAGCCCCCTTTTTACAACAACCGCAAAACTTTTTATTAGCGATCGCACTACAACTAGTATTCGGCAACACACTGCTAAGGCACAATCAACACTGGGCAAGGGGAAAGGTTAATCACGCGAGTGGTAACGCTATCATCCGCTCCCTCTTCAGTCAAGCCTAGCCCCCGACAGCCCATGATAATTAAATCAGCCCCGATTTCATCAGCGACATCGCAGATCGTAAAAGCTGGTTTGCCTTGCCTTTCTAGGGTTTCAGATTGAATTCCTTGCCCAGAAAATAAAGATTGGGCATTTTCTAGCAGTTTTGCAACTACCTCTGGCGACACCATCGGATCGTCTGCATTAGGCGCATCTGGAGGTGGTTCTTCTACCACAGACAGCAGCACCAAGCGACTGCTGTACTTTTTGACTACGTTGGTAACAACATCAGCAGCTTCCCGCGTTTCCCGGCTTTGGTCGATAGGAAATAATACCGTCTTAAATATATCTGTCACTTGGGTACCCCTGACTCCGGTAAAATCTTGATGGTTCTACTTTCAAAACAATAACAAAAAGGCAATCAGGAGAGTTTGGTGTGTCCAAAAAAAGTTTAGCAAGTTTATCTTCGGCTGATATCTCTGGGAAACGTGCCTTAGTGCGGGTTGACTTTAATGTGCCTGTGGACGATCAAGGCAATATTACTGACGATACTCGCATTCGCGCCGCTCTACCAACCATCCAAGATTTGACGCAGAAGGGAGCTAAGGTCATTCTCGCCAGCCATTTTGGCCGTCCCAAGGGTGTGGATGACAAATTACGCCTAACTCCCGTTGCCAAGCGTCTGTCGGAGTTACTGGGGCAAGAAGTCGTTAAAACTGATGACTCCATTGGTGATGAAGTTGCAGCTAAAGTTAGCGCCCTGCAAAATGGCCAAGTGCTGCTACTGGAAAATGTCCGTTTTTACCCAGAAGAAGAGAAAAACAATCCAGAATTTGCAGAAAAATTGGCAGCTAATGCTGATTTTTATGTAAATGATGCTTTTGGTACTGCACACCGCGCCCATGCTTCTACTGAAGGTGTGACTAAATTCCTCAGTCCTTCTGTGGCTGGATATTTGGTTGAGAAGGAATTGGAATATCTGCAAAACGCCATTGAAAATCCCCAACGTCCTTTGGCGGCAATTATTGGCGGTTCCAAGGTTTCCAGTAAAATAGGCGTAATTGAAACACTGCTGGAGAAGTGCGATAAACTAATCATCGGCGGTGGGATGATTTTCACCTTCTACAAAGCCCGTGGTTTGAATGTTGGTAAGTCGTTAGTAGAAGAAGACAAGCTAGAACTAGCGAAGTCTTTGGAAGCTAAGGCTAAGGAACGGGGTGTTACCTTCTTGTTACCTACAGATATAGTATCAGCAGATAAGTTTGCTCCTGATGCTAATGCGACAACCGTCAGCATTGAGAACATCCCCAATGATGGTATGGGTTTGGATATTGGCCCAGACTCAGTAAAAGTTTTCCAAGATGCCCTTGCGGATACCAAAACGGTAATTTGGAATGGGCCGATGGGTGTGTTTGAGTTTGATAAGTTTGCCGCAGGTACGGAAGCGATCGCTCATACCCTCGCCGAAATCGGTAAAACTGGCACAACTACCATCATTGGCGGTGGTGACTCGGTAGCGGCTGTGGAAAAAGTTGGTTTAGCCGACCAAATGAGCCACATCTCCACCGGCGGCGGCGCTAGCTTGGAGTTACTTGAAGGCAAGGTATTGCCTGGAATTGCAGCTTTAGATGATGCTTAATATAGACGTTACAGCAATTTTCAGGTAATTAAACCATCGTTAGGGGCGCACAGATGTGCGCCTCTAATGTAGATAGGAGAAAAAACTGTGGAAACCAAATGGCTGGAATGGGCGCAAAATTTACAAGCGATCGCTCAAAATGGTATAACCTATTCTGAAAACCCTTTTGATATCGAACGTTACAAACAATTACGAGCGATCGCCACGGAAATCATGGCGAGTTACTCAAATGTAGAACATAGCTATGTCCTCGATTTATTTAGCCGTGAACTCGGATATGCAACTCCCAAAGTTGATGTGCGGGCGGCTATTTTTCGTGACGATACTATATTGTTAGTCAAGGAGCGAGTAGACGGCTGCTGGACTTTACCTGGTGGATGGGCTGATGTTGGTGAGTCGCCCAGTGAGGCAGTTGTGAAAGAAGTATATGAAGAATCGGGATATCAAGCACGCGCTATCAAACTTTTAGCAGTCTATGACAGAAACAAACAGGGACATCCACCATTACCGTTTTATATCTACAAGCTGTTTTTTCACTGTGAACTTATTGGTGGTTCTCCATCATCAAGTATTGAAACTGAAGAAGTAGGTTTTTTTCCTGAAGGTGCGTTACCAGAACTTTCTCTCGGACGTGTGACACCAGCACAAATAAATCGACTTTTTCAACATTATCGCCAACCAAATTTACCGACAGACTTTGATTAGTAGTCCCTTCAATATTTAATATACTTGGGCAACTTTTTTAGATAAGATACTACTACAGAAATTTCCTATTTACACTAATTAACTATATAGTTTGATCCGATAATTTGCTACCAAAATAAATGCATAGCAATGATTCAAATTACTCAACAACAAACAATCCAGCACCACCCAAGACTCGGAATTGAAGTCCTGCGCGGTTGCAATCTTAACTGCCTCACAGAAATAGAGTCGCGTGAATTAAAAGAATCACTTTGGAAACATGGCGTTGTAGTCGTTAGACAGCAACAGCTTACCGCAGAACAATTAAAAGAATTTGCCAAGCAGACTTTTGGCGATTTTATGTTTGGCGGCCCTCCGAAAACATTAGATCCTGAGATTAGTCCAGACTTACAAAGCCAATATGTCTATATATTGGGTAATCCTAAAGGACCGGTTGCCGATCCAGCCGGTAAATATGCATGGCAATAGCATCATGATAAAGATGGTCTCCCTATTACAGAGGGACTGGATATGAACGCACTATATGTTGTAATGCTTTATGGAATACAAGTGCCGGAAGGTGTAGATGGGCAACCTCACACTACTGAGTTCCTCGATATGGTAGAAGCTTACAATAACCTAGATCCTGAACATCAGCAGCAATTAGAGCAGATGTCGATGTATCACTCGCCACCAATGTTTTCTAAAAAACCCAATGTAGATACTGATATACCGAAGAAACTGCATCCCATTGTGTCCACTCACAAAGTCACTGGTAAAAAGGGATTATATTTAGGTTCGGACACTGCGATCGCAGTTGGTATGGAAGATCGACCAGAAGAAGCAAAACGTTTCTGGGAAGATTTGTTTAGGACTGTTCTAGATTGTACGCCAGTCTACTCTCATGTTTGGCAGCCAGAAGATATTATTTTTTGGGATAATTCACAAGTGATGCACAGAGGTAGACCTTACGATCCAACCAAACACCAGCGAATTGCGTTGCGTTTAGGTGTAGTGCAGACAGATTGAAAGACACTACTACAATAGACTTCTTGGCATTGTGGGGAAAAGGGTAAGGGGTAAAGGGTAAAGGTATGGAATTTTCCCTTAACCTTTAACCTTTCCCCAACATTTTTAATTTTTAATTTTTAATTCCGCCTTGCGGTACTAGGGCGTTGTCTCAGGAGTTGGTATTGGTGTAGATTCAGGTGTGGAGGTTTCTGTAGGTGTGGGTGTTAGTGTGGGCGTAGGTGTCGGCGTTGGCGTGGGTGTTGGTGTCGGTGTGGATGTTTCCGTGGGCGTGGGTGTTGGTGATGGGGGAACTGTGGGACTTTCTGCTGTAACAGTGAGTTGATAATCTACTGGTTTCGTTGCTGTGGAAACTACAACAAACTCATAAAATCCATTTTCTGGTAATTTAGTTGACAAACTACGCTTGGTAGAATCTTCTAAAAATCGAATTTTGCCAGAGGGTGAATAGACTGATAACAAGACTTGGGAATTTGCTTCTAGCTTCAAATCCAGAGATTGGTTTTTGGCAAGTCCAGCAATGAATACTTTACCACCACCAGGTTGGAGAGTACCATTGACTGTTTTGCCAGTAGCCCCAGGATCGAAGACAAGTTTCTGGAAAGCGCTACCGTCAAGGATTGCACTGAGTCGATCGCTAACAAATCCATACCAAACTTGTCCAATGGGCTGACCTTGGAAACTTTTACCTCGCTGCTCAGGAAATACACTTAAGAATGCATTATCTCCCAAATCATACAATGAACGGCTACCAACATTGATTTTGTTAACTTCTGCTTTCCAGCGATCGCGTTCAGCAGTTGTGTAAGTTCCTAGTTTTTGGCGGGCATTATTACTCAGTGGTGCAAGCTTTTCTAGTAATTCCGAAGCTGTTTTATCCCACTCTGCGCGCAAACTCTCATCTTCAGGGCCATTGCTGAGAGTACGTCCTTGTAAACTGGGATTTCTATCCCAAAAAACTTGATTCACCAAGTTCACGTAGAAGTTAGAGTTAATACCCAATTGTTGACGGCGATCGCTTAATCTTTCTTTGCGTTCTCGTTCTGCTGGCGAATATTGCGCTAAAGGATCGGTTGGTTGTTCGCTAGTTGGAATGGGGCTGGCTGTAGGATTAGGGTCGATTTGCCCGACATCTCGTCTGCCATTCAATCCCCACCAAATTAATCCCACACTCCCAACTACTAGCGCCGCCACAATGAAGGTTTTTGTTGGTGTCCACCAGGAGGAAGAGGGAGAAGATGAGGGATATGAGGGATATGGAGGGGTTGGAGAAGCTGGGGGAGGTGGGGAGACGGCGACGGTGGCGGCTGTGGGTTGTGGTGGAGTGGGATATTGAGTTGGCGGATAATTCGCTGGGGGTGAGTTGAGAACTTGGAGTACTTGACGGGCTGATTGATAGCGATCGCTGGGTCTAGCAGATAGCATTTTATCTAATACCTGTGCCAAATCTTGACTCAGATTAACTTCCCGTCGCCATTGCCAACTGAGAGTATAGGTATCAATTAATTCTTGGGGTTGTTTCCCTGTCAGTAAAACCAACATTGTTGCGGCTAAAGCATACAAGTCGCTGTGGGGGGATACTAACCCAGTTTGCATTTGTTCTGGGGGCGCAAATCCGATTTTACCTAATAAGGTTGGTGCTGGCGGAGGTGCTACCATACCGGGTTGGTAATATTCGGAAGCCACGGTTGCTACTACTTGTTTGACACCGCCAAAATCAATTAAAACTGGCAGTTTGTCAACACTCCGAAGCATTAAATTATCTGGGGAAATATCTCGATGAATTACTCCTAGTGAATGAATGTATTCCAACACTGGCAAAATTGAAAAGAACAATTGGCGTATTTCCGCCTCTGTAAAGCGCAAACCCTGTTGTATCCGGGCATTTAACAAAGAATTGTAAGTTTCCCCTTCTACATAATCTTGCACCAAAAATAGATATTCTTTGCCCCCTAAATTCAGCCGCAGCAGTTCTCGGAAACGGGGAATTTGAGGATGTTGCAGTTTATAAAGAACACTCGCTTCTCTCTCAAACAGTTCTTCAGCTTTTTCGACAACGTAAGCAGTTTGAACTTGAGGGGAAAATTCTTTTAAAACACAAAGTTCGCGGAAACGGTTGACATCTTCAGCTAAATAAGTGCGTCCGAAGCCACCTTGGCCAATTTGACGCACGATCGCATAGCGATCGCCTAAAGTCATTCCTGGTTGGATACTATAACTCATGGGTGTATCCAACAAATTCTCACCACACTGGAGACAAAAGCGGCTACCTGGGGAATTTTCATGTCCTTTAGAACAATATATTTTTGTCATTTGTTATTTGTCATTTGTCATTTGTCATTTGTTACTCTTCCCCAGTTCCCAGCGATGCACTGAGCTTGTCGAAGTGTCCCCAGTCGCATTATTTGCCAGATTGTACTTTACTGACTCGATCGGCTGCGATCGCATACCAAATTTGACCAAAAGTCTGTTGATTGAGTTTCTTACGCTGCTGATCGGGAAACAAGCGATCGAATTTTTCATTTGTGTCTTTGGTCAACTGATCGATTGTATAGTTGCCAAACTGCCCCGATCGCGCTTGTTGTCTCCATGTATCGTAATCTTTTTGACTATAGTTACCCAATTTCCGACGAGCTGCTGTACTGAGGTCAGCCTGTTCTAGTTTATCTAATAAATTATCGGCAATATCAGACCATTCATCTCGTAAACCAGCATCTTCAGGTTTAGATGTCAGGCTACGTCCTTTTAATTCTGGTTTTTTTGTATAAAATAAATCATCTACTGTGCGAATAAAAAATCCTTCAGTAATTTCTAACTCTTGACGACGACTGATAATTTTCTGGAGGTCGCTATTTTTTCCTTTGTCACCAGCTGGTTTACCAGTTGGAAACTGTGGGATTTGCGGTAATGAAGGTAATGAAATTGATGGGATGGTGATTGAAGTTACCGCCCGAATAACTGCATTTCCCGCTGCTAAAGTTAATCCAACTAAAGCCGTTCCCCCTAAACTCATCACAAAAGGGCGAATCCAAACAGGGAAAGATGCCGGTTTCACAATTGCTTGTGTTTGCCTCTGGAATCTGCTCATCACAGCACTGGCGCGTTGTCTTCCCGGAGCAACTACCATCGTCTTGATCTTGGTGGTAATATAATTGCCTGAAGATTTAGTTGCAGTTGGCGATGGTAAATCTCTGAGGATTTGCTCGGCTCGTTGGTAGCGATCGCTCGGTCGATAAGCCAGCATCTTTTTTAACACCGTTTCGAGTTGGGAACTAACTCGGATTTCTTTTCCCCACCTCCAAATTCCCTGATAGCTGTCGTATAGTTTCTGCGGTTCTTGACCTGTGAGTAACACCAGTGATGTTACCGCTAAAGAGTATAAATCACTGCTAAAAAATGCTTTGCCCTGCCGTAGCTGTTCTTCTGGAGCGTAGCCTTTTTTACCCAGCAAAGTATTATTTTCAGCCAACTTGGTACGCCAAAAACCTTGAGAAGCTGGCAATTGCTTGACGCCACCAAAATCAATTAGCACTGGTAGATTATCAGAACGCCGCCAGATGAGATTATCGGGAGAGATATCACGGTGAATTACATCTCGTGAGTGGATGTAGGATAATACAGGTAAAATTTGTTGCAGGAGGATGATTACTTCCTCTTCACTAAAGGTTTTTCCTTGACTTTCACGCTGTTCTAATAACTGGTAGTAGTTATCACCATCCACATAATCTTGCACTAAAAAGAAAAAATCTTTAGTGCCTATCTTCACTTGTAGCGAGGCGTGAAAACGCGGAATCTGTGGATGCTGGAGTTTTTTTAAGACATTCGCTTCTCTCTCAAATAACTCTTTAGCTTTTTGTAAATCTTGATTTTCTTGTACTTGGGGTGCAAACTCCTTCAGCACACAGGTTTGATGAGATTTATTGATATCTTCCGCCAAATAAGTGCGTCCAAAGCCGCCCTGTCCTAAATGACGGATAATTTGATAGCGATTATCCACAACCTGTCCCACAGCAAGAGGTAATGGTTCGCCACAATGGGTGCAAAAGCGGTTACTACCATTATTTGTGTGTTGTTTACTGCAATAGAGCTGCATGGTGCTGAAGGATAAATTAAGGTTTTATTTAATGACTACAACGCACATACCCTCATTTTCGGATATTCTACGAATTACGTAGCTTGCTTCTCGCATGAAGACGAGTATTACGAATTACGAATTATTTTAAACGGTGTTGGTTCTACTTCAGGATAAATAAGCAAGTGTCATGAACGGCAAATCAAGACATCAGCAAGTAATTAAAGCATTTGAAGATTTTTTGTCTACCCCCCTAGAAACTCTACTGCAAAGGCATCTCAACACTCAAACTTCGGCAGCTTTGAGTTTATTTCACGATGTGGCGGCGAATGTACCAGCCTACAAGGCGTTTTTAGCAGAAAGGGAAATTAATCCCGCGACTATTCAAACCTTAGAGGAGTTTCAAAAACTACCAGCGATCGCTAAACAAAATTATATACTGCGTTATCCTCTAGCTGACTTGTGCCGTAACGGACAACTCCAAGAGTGCGACATGATAGCTGCTTCATCAGGTTCTAGTGGGAAACCGACATTTTGGCCTCGTTTTTTCACAGATGAACTCCAAATCGCCACACGCTTTGAACAGATTTTTCACGATAGTTTCTATACAGATACCAGACGTACTCTAGCAGTGATTTGTTTCACTTTAGGCACTTGGGTGGGTGGGATGTTTACTACGAATTGCTGTCGTTATCTTGCTAGCAAAGGTTATCCTATCACTGTAATTACTCCTGGTAACAATAAAGAAGAAATCTTGCGAGTTGTCCAAGAACTTGGTTCAGGTTTTGAGCAAGTGGTGTTATTGGGATATCCGCCATTTTTAAAAGATGTGATTGATACTGGTATCGCTCGTGGTGTGGAGTGGCAGCAATATCAGATTAAATTGGTGATGGCGGGAGAAGTATTTAGTGAAGAATGGCGGAGTTTAGTTGCTCAAAGAGTTGGTTCGCGAAATCCTTGTTATGATTTTGCATCACTTTACGGTACTGCGGATGCGGGAGTTTTGGGTAATGAAACACCCTTAAGTATCTGTATTCGCCGTTTTTTAGCAGAAAATCCCGATGCAGCCAGAGCTTTATTTGGAGAATCGCGTTTACCCACGCTAGTACAATACGATCCTTTCACTCGCTTTTTTGAAGCTCAAGATGGTGGTTTGCTGTTTTCGGGAGATAACGGTATTCCCTTAGTGCGTTATGACATTTTGGATACTGGCGGGATAATTAGTTATAATGCGATGCTGCAATTTTTAACAGAATGGGGATTTAATCCGCTGGAAAATCTCCGTTCTGATACTCAAGAATCACCAAGAGGTATTCATCAGCTACCTTTTGTTTATGTTTTTGGGCGTTCTAATTTTACAGTTTCTTACTTTGGTGCAAATATCTATCCCGAAAATGTGACGGTGGGATTAGAACAACCAGGAATTCAAGAATGGGTGACAGGTAAATTCGTGTTGCAGGTGAAAGAAGATGCTGATAAGAATCGATTTTTATCTGTAGTTGTGGAATTAGCAGTCGGGGTAGAGGGTAGTGAAGCCCAAAGACTTGCGATCGCTTCTTCTATTCTTTCACAATTGTTACGTCTAAATAGCGAGTTTGCTAATTATGTTCCGGCAGAATATCAAACACCACAGGTTACATTAGCGCCAATGGGTGATTTTGAATATTTCCCGATTGGAGTGAAACATCGTTATACGCGTCAATAGAAAATGCAACAATAAATAGTTTTCAATTATAGCAGGGGACTGAGGTTAAAAGTGAAGCATAAAAGCTAGTTGCTTCTATCATCTCCATGATTGCGGCATAATAAAAACTAAACCTGAAAATTCTGAAGTAGGCAATGAATACTACCCATAATTCTCCGATGGATGATGGATCATCAGCAGATTTAATTTCTGTTGCAGAGTTACAGCAACAGCTTAATGACTTACTCCAGCAACTATCTCCAAAACGATTACAAGTGCTGACTGATTTTGCTGCTTATTTGGCAAATGCTGAAAGCGAAGCTGCAACCCAAGAACTTTTGGCAATTCCTGGATTGTTAGAGCGAGTTAAGCACTCATCAGTAACGCCTAAAGCCCAATACACCCCCTGGAGAACTCTTCGCTCTGATGTATGAAGTTCTTCTTCATCCCGATGTCCAGGAATTTTATGTCAATGCTGACAAAGCCCTTGCTAAGAAAATTGCCCGATGTTTGCAGCAGCTAGAACAAACTCCTCGTCGATCGCACCCCAACATTAAAGCCCTGAAGGATCGCTCATCGCAGCGAGGTATATGAACCGTAAAGGCGATCGCTTAATTAATTCATCGAGGTGATCGCGAAAACGATGCCTGCGGCGGGCTACGCCTACGCATTTTCATTCTGTTTACGATATCTGTTTTACTAGGGGCGACGCATTCCCTGGATTGCGGAAATATCGGACGTGATAGATTTACGAGACGCTTACGAGATGGGATGAATCGCGTCTTTGCAAGGGATTGCTGCTTCTACATTTCGCTTATGTTTTGGCTGGAGGAAGTATTTTTTTTCCTACTCTCCATCTTTCACTTTCTCTTGTTGATGCCAAGCTTGATAAAAAGCTAGGTAGAGCATACTTTGGGCGCACTTCCAAATAACTTCGTAGCAATATATTTTACGTATAAATTGAGAACCGTCTTCTTCTTTCTGATTGATGCATTCTTTTAAATTATTAACTGCTAATGGGTAAAGCTGGTTTTGAAGTATCTCAATGAGGCAAAAAGAAGCTGACTGTAAAACATTTCGGCATCTCTATGGTATTTGGTACAATATCCAAGATATTCAGTGAAATTTCAGGGTAACTGAAATTTCTTAATAATCGGAATCGCTATCTCTACCCTTGTATCTGTATTTATGGGAAAATTTCATCTAAATATTTAAAGTAATATGTCAGAAACACCTCAAGACGACGGCATTTGGATTGTTACCGATGAAACGCCGCAAATAGCAATTCCTGATGGTGCTAAAGGCGGGAGTGGTAATACACGCGGTTGGGGAGACGAAACTATCAGGGAAAGTATTGCTAGCAAAGGGGTAGGAGATGCGGTTAAGGTTAGCGCTCAAACATTAGAGCAAAATATGACTCACTTTCTCAAAGTTGTGGGGAATTTGTTTAGTCAAGCCCAACAGCAAGCAAAAGTCAACTCCAAGATGCAGCTAGATGAAATTGAGTTGTCGGTAGAAATTAGTGCAGATGGGGAAGTTAAATTAATTGGCAATGGTGCAAAAGCTGGGACTAAAGGAGCAATTAAGCTGAAGTTCAAGCGCCAAGAACCATAGTGAGATGGCAAAAAATTGGGCGATCGCGATCGGAATTAACCAGTATGATTATCTGCAACCGCTAAACTATGCCAAGCGGGATGCACAGTTAATGCAGGAGTTTCTGGGGAATGAAGCCGGTTTTGAGCGGATATTCTTCTTCTCGGATGACTCTCCGGAACTTGCTGGAAAATCGACTCGCCCAACTCGCACTAACTTGCTGCGAGTTTTGCGACAGTTATTTGAAAATCCCTTTATGGGAGCAGGCGATAATTTCTGGTTTTTCTTCAGTGGTCATGGGATAAGATACGCTGACCGTGATTATCTCATGCCCTGTGATGGCGATCCAGAGGATATTGAAAATACGGCAATTGCGATTAACTTTGTGACTGAACGCCTGCGTCGTTGCGGTGCTGATAATGTTGTCTTGATTCTGGATGCTTGTCGCAATGAAGGTAAAAAAACAGGTGAAGGAATTGGGCGACAAACCGCAGAAGAAGCACGTCAACAAGGAGTTATCAGCATTTTTTCTTGTATTCCCCAAGAATATTCTTATGAAATTGAGGCTTTACAACAAGGTGCTTTTACTACTGCATTACTAGAAGGGTTAGGAATTCAAGGTAAATGCGCTACTGTTGAACGATTGGATCAATATCTTAAGTTTCGCGTGCCTGAACTGGTTCGCCAGTATAAGAATACAAGGCAAACGCCTTATCTTATTGCTGAACCTGTGAATAAATCCCACCTAATACTTGTACCACGATATGCAACTCTAGCAGATATCGCCACGTTGAAAAATGATGCTTACCAAGCAGAAGTAAACAGGAATTTAGATTTAGCAGAGCAATTATGGATTCGGGTATTAGCTGCGGCTTCAGGGCAAGATATGGATGCAGTGAGAGGTTTACAAAGAATTGAGCGGTTGCGAAATAGTTCTGCAAATCCTGATTTACCTGAGCAAACAATTCCACAAGCATCTAAGTCAGTCACAAATACACCTATAAGTAAACTTCTTCAAACACCTCCCAAGGAAACCTCACCAATTACTAATACTCAAACTTCTGGTGCAGGACAATTTGCAACATCTACTATTTCAACACCTTCTTCACCATCAAAAAAACCAATATTACCTAACCGGTCACGGCGAAAGATGATTCAAATTGTTGGGTTTGCGGGTGCTGGGTTGGGTTTGGCAATTGTAGTACCTCGCATCTGGCGGTCTGATTCAGGAGAAACTACACCAGCATCTACACCAGCAGCTTCACCAGAAATAACAAGACTTCCTAGTAACCCGAACCCGTCTGACGTTTCCTCCAATAGCTTAAAAACCTTTCCATTTGAAACGGTGACTGTCAATGCACAGGGAAATATCGCCAACCGCCGTAAACAGGAAGCGAAATACTTTGTTGAAAACTTAGGGAATGGTGTCACCTTGGAAATGGTGCAGATACCAGGGGGAACCTTTATGATGGGTTCACCGGAAAAAGAAGCAGAAAGAGAGAAAGATGAAAGTCCACAGCATCAGGTAAAAGTACCTGGGTTTTTCATGGGTAAATATGAAATCACCCAGGCACAGTATAATGCAATTATGTATAATATTTCTCCCAACTCCATAGGTGAGATCATAGTTCAGAAACGACCTGTAAAAAATGTGAGTTGGGATGATGCAGTAGAATTTTGTAAAAAATTGACCCAAAAGACAGGAAAAACCTATCGACTACCTAGTGAAGCCGAATGGGAATATGCTTGTCGGGCTGGAACCAAGACGCCATTTTATTTTGGTGAAACGATTACCACAGATTTAGTTAACTACAATGGTAACTTTCCCTACGGTTCTGCTCCAAAAGGTGAATATCGTAATGAAACAACAAATGTAGGAAAATTTCCACCAAACTCTTTCGGTTTATACGATATGCATGGTAATGTATGGGAATGGTGTCAAGATGTATGTAATGACAATTACCAGGGTGCGCCAAAAGATGGTAGTGCGTGGCTGACTGGTAAAGATAATAACATTAGGCTGCTGCGTGGCGGTAGTTGGGTCAACGGTGCCAGGAATTGCCGTTCTGTCGGTCGCTATTGGCTCGCGCGCGCGAATCGTAACAACAATGTTGGTTTTCGCGTGGTGGCGGTGGCTGTGGCGTGAGGATTCCTTGCCCTTTACACTCTTCCCCTTTTGCCCTCTGCACTTCTTATTCTTTTTCCTTCGTCTTCCCTGTCCGCCGCAGTGGTGGCTGTGGCGTGAGTACTCCCCAAAGTAATTAGTAGGTTGGGTTGAGGAACGAAACCCAACATTACCCATCACAATACTCAACGCTGATGTTGGGTTTCACTTCGTTTAACCCAACCTACGATTTAGATAATATCTACTCTTTAGCAATATCAGAGTCAAATACAATTTCTTGCCCAGCACCCCACGTAATATCATACATACCCTGACGAACAGAACGATGAAAACTGGAATATTCCCAATCTTGTGGAGCTTTCGCTAAACCATGTTTGACAGGATTGTAATGAATATATTCAAGGTGATTTTTAAAATCTACCTCGTCTTTAATCAAGTGTTCCCAAAAACGACGCTGCCAAATACCTCGCTCTTTTTTATTTTGCCTAGAGGTAGATAGGTTTTCCTGTGATAGAGTAATGCACTGGCGACTAAAATAGCTTTTGATCAAACGCCAACGAGTAGAAAAATTGCAATCGCCCTGTGGTAATGTCCAAATACAGTGCAGATGATCAGGTAATAAAACAAAGGCATCAATTATAAATGGGTGTTGATGCATTACATGCCGAAAAACATTTCTTAATAAACATACGTTAGTAGGTAAACATAATAGTCTTTGTCTTTTATATGTTACGAGTGTAAAAAAGTAAGTTCCACCTTCGATTGTGGCTCGGCGATATTGCATTGCGTTAATTTTATGGTGGTTGAATTTCGCTTTTCATATCAAAGTATTGGTATAAAGGATACCATCAATTTATTTCTGTTGAGATGTGAGTTAAGAAATGAGTGAGTGGCAATCTAATAAACTAAAGTAGATGTTGGGTTTCGTTCCTCAACCCAACCTACAATTAAGTCTAATTTGGGGTTTGACAATACCTTTAGCCTATTTGCGATCGCACTCAGCATCTCCATCCTTATTGGTGCGAAGGCGTAGCCCGTCGTAGACATCGCTGGACTAATTAAAATCCTAAAATTCAGCTTATCTTAATTGTTCTAATTTTTGTTTAATCAAAATTTCAACTTCTTCAATCTCAGCATTCGATTTTGAGATGTCAAAAGTCTCTGGAGACGCTTCAGATGTAAAGCGGTCAACAAAAGCACGAAACGCTGCTTTGTTGTCGGGGTGAGCAATGACGAAGGCTCTTAACTCGGTTTTGCTCATGCTGCTAAAGTCTGGCTCAATCACAAGAACCTCTAAAGACCATTGCGATAGATTTCTATCTCTATGTTATATCCTGCCAAAATAAACACATTACCTGTTTGTTCATTGAGGCGGATAATGTAAATAGGAGTGAATGTATTGGTCAAAGATTGACATAGTATGACACACCTGATGCCTTGTTCAGCAGTTGGCAAGATTTGTATACCTCATAACCCCATAGCTTGGAATCAGAATAGCAGGTAAGGGGAAAATATCAAACCATCTATGTTGTAAATTGATAAGGCAGTGTTTTTCAATCTCGCCATCAAATATCGAATCTAAATCCCCATCATAAAACTTAATTACGAATTACGAATTACGAATTACGAATTATTTAATAGTGCGTTGTCACAAAGGTCAACGCACTCTTATCTAAAGAAGCGGCGAGTCCAAACAATCACTTCACAGATGCCACTGTTTGGTTTACTACTGGGCGTGGTTTCTTGCGGTCTGACCTGCGCGTTCCACCAGCCATCTCATATTCATCACTATTTTTGCCATAGTGAGATGCAACGTTTAACAGCATTTGCTCAGAATAAGTATTCAACTCTCGTTCTGCTTCTATCAATGCGTTGTGTGTCTTATTTACTACTGTTTGTGCTTGATTATAAGCGGCTAGCTTCTCTCTTAACTCAACTACTTTAGTGTTGTAAGTAGCAATTGAAAACCCATTACTAAAGTCTAACTCAGGGTTAATTGTCTGCATTCCTTCAATCCGTCGTTCAGCTTTGGTCAGCGACATGGAGTTTCGTTTGCGTTGCGTCATATAGTTTTCCTGTTTCGATTAATTTATAAATAACCCGGATGTTATACACTGAGTTATTTATATATCATCAAAATACGCAACAAGCGGATGCACTAGCCACAGTGAAGTTACAGAATTATAAAAGCATTGGATGGCATTAGCCAATTAGATAGATGCGGGTATATTTGCTGAAATTCGTTGAGAAAAGCTAGTTTTGATGTCGCAAAAGCTAGTTTTGATGTCGCAAAAGCTGGTTTTGATGTCGCAAAAGCTGGTTTTGATGTCACAAAAGCTGGTTTTGATGTCACAAAAGCTAGTTTTGATGTCGCAAAAGCTGGTTTTGATGTCACAAAAGCTGGTTTTGATGTCGCAAAAGCTGGTTTTGATGTCGCGGAGCTTTATTATCTCATGTAGAGACGCGATTTATCGCGTCTAAAAAATTGACGCGTTAGACAGACGCGATAAATCGCCGTCTCTATAAAGAATGTACTCGTTAATTATTCCTTGACAGACTACTAACTAATAGTAACAACAGCTACCATCGCATCGGCTAGAGGGAAATGAGACGAAGCACACTAAAAATTTATTTTTATAACTGAAAATTTTATTTTATTTATATGTTAAGTAGCTTTTAGGATGTTATCTGTATAATCTATCATTCAGTCTGAATTATCAAATGTATAATCTATCATTCAGTCTGATTGATTATTGACCTCTGTTACTCATTGATAGGTTGAAATTTGGGAATTAGGGCATCTCTTTTTAAGACATAACATACTACTTACCTAGTAGTTATTTATTAACTGAATTTGAGAAGTTATGTAGGCATACTCTATCCTAGACATGACCTAAACTTGTGCTTCAAAAATCATGAGCCATTATATGAATAGTTAGCACGTTAACAGCACCATCCAATGTCTCAAGACTTATTAAACTCCTTTCAAGAAGCATACAGCAATCTCGAACTGTTTCCGTTAATGGAACGGAACGAAATGGAAAGATTTCGAGTCGAATATGGTGATGATTTGATTGCAGACCTGAACCAATTAGTAGAAGATAGTCCTAATGGAGATGGCAAAATAGTCTTTACAGGACATCGAGGATGTGGTAAGTCTACTTTGTTAGCTGAATTTAGCCGACAAATTCAAGATAAATATTTTGTAGTTCTGTTTTCTATTGCCGATAAAATTGAAATGTCGGCAGTTAATCATATTAATATACTGTTTGCGATCGCAGTTAATTTAATGACAGAGGCAGAAGCCCGCAAAGTTGATATTCCCCAATCGACTAAAGAAGCTCTTTATAAGTGGTTCGCTACCCGCACTCGCACTGAAGAATTAAATTTGCAAGCAGAAGCTAGTATAGGTTTTGACCTTTTAAAATTGATTAGTTCTAAATTAAAAGCCGATGCAAGCGTTCGGGATGAAATTAAGCAAGAATTTGAACGCAAGTTATCAGATTTAGTTGCCAGGATTAACGAAATAGCTGCTTTAATTCAAGCTGCAACTAAGCAAAACGTTTTAGTTATTATTGATGATTTAGATAAACTGGATTTAGGCAGAGTTAACGAAATTTATCGAGATAACATTAAAGCTCTTTGTCAACCTAACTTTCAAATTATCTACACTATCCCGATCGCAGTCCTTCGAGAAACATTTATTAGCACAATAATTGCCACTGAAACCAACGATCAAGTTGTGGCAATGCCTGTATTAAAAATATTTGATAAAGGTAAAAATCGCTTTCCTAATGCCCAACCTCGCCCAGAAGCAACCAAGATTCTCGGTGAAGTTTTACAAAAACGGATTCCTAGTGAATTAATCGCAGCAGAAACGGCTGAAAAAATTGTGATTTCTAGTGGTGGTGTATTGCGAGAATTAATTCGGATTTCTAAAGAATGTTGCCGTATATGTTTGCGAACTATCCGGCGAAACCCCTCAGCCGAAGTTGTTATTGATGATAAAATTCTTCTGCAAGCAATCAATAAAATTCGCAATGATTTTTCGATACGTTTAGGAAAAACTGATATCGATATTTTGCAGAGCGTTTATGAACAATTTATGCCCAACGACCCCAAACAAGCAGAGTTTTTAGATTTGTTACACGGGCTGTATGTTCTAGAATATCGCACTGATGAAACTTGGTATGATGTTCATCCAATTATTATCGAAAGCTTGAGAAGACAGGGAGCCATTAATGTTAAATGAGGAATTATTTGATGAAGGAGAAAATCAAGATGCGTATGATGATTTAATTGTTTCTATTGAAGCTCAAAAGCGGGGTTTAAATTTGCTGATTGCGGTTTGCGATGATGCTAGCTTTCGCGATCGGATTATTGCTCAATATGAAGCTGAACTCCAACCCGCCTTCAGTGCATATCGAGTAACTTTAGCACGTCAAGAACCAAGTCTCAAAGCTGCTCTTAACCAACTGGTACAACAAGAAGAATATCTCCGTCAGCAGAACCCGGCGGTAATCACTGTGATGGGTGCTGAACAATTGTATTTTCTTAGGTTGGGAAATGAGCAATCAGAACAGGAGAAATTTTTTGGTTACTTACAGTGGACAAGGGAAGGATTGCGCGAATTTCCATTTGCGATCGTGCTTTGGGTAACTAATCAAATTTTAGTAAACTTAATTAAAAAAGCTCCTGATTTTTGGAGTTGGCGCAACGGTGTATTTCGGTTTGAATCTCAAAAGACAAATGCTATTCCTGGTAAAGAATTAGAAAATATCCGCTTTGTTTTTCGAGACACAGAATTAGCTAGCACAGATACTAATGAAACTAATCGCTTTTTCTTACCCATTCAAGATTTACAAAGGTTAATCGAGAAAGTAGAACACGAACGGGGAACTAAAGACCCCACCTTGGCTACTTTATACTCAAGGTTGGGCGATATTTACCACAGCAGATTAGATCGGGGTGAATCTCAAAACTATCAAGAAGAACAGGAATTAGCAATTAAATATTTGCGTCAAGCGAGTGAGTTACAAAATGAATTAGGTTTGCAGATAGACTTAGCTAATAGCCTCAACAATTTAGCAGGAATATATCGTGCAACAGGAAACTACAGTGAAGCCGAACCCTTATATAAACAAGCTTTAGAACTGAGAAAACGCCTGTTAGGAGAAAATCATCCTGCTTTTGCTACTAGTCTGAATAATTTGGCAGGACTTTACAAATCTACTGGACAATATAGTAAAGCAGAACTCCTATATCAACAAGCTTTAGAACTGAGGAAAGGATTGTTAGGAGAAAACCATGCCGATGTTGCCGCTAGTCTGAACAATTTGGCATTACTATATGATGAACAAGGACGTTATGATGAAGCAGAACCTCTGTATTTGCAATCATTAGAACTCGAAAAACGTCTACTGGGTGAAAATCATCTTTCTTTTGCTCTGATACTGAATAATTTAGCGCTACTTTATTATCATCAAGGACGTTACAGTGAAGCTGAACCTTTGTCGCAACAAGCAATAGAATTAGATAAGCGATTTTTGGGAGAAGAAAATCCTGATGTTGCTACAGATTTGCACAATTTAGGTTTAATATACCGCGCTCAAGGACGCTACAGTGAAGCGGAATCTTTATTTTTGGAATCATTAGAACTCAAACAGCGTGTATTACAAAAAGCGCATCCGCTATTAGCAGATACGATCTACGCTCTTGGTTATATGTACAGAGAACAAGGACGTTACAATGAAGCGGAATCCTTATGTATAAAAGCCTTAGAACTTGATAAGCACCTATTGGGAGAAAATCATCCCAATGTTGCCGAAAGTCTCAACAATCTGGCAGAAATTTATCGTGCAACAGGACGTTACGGTGAAGCAGAACCGCTTTATTTGCAAGCTTTAGATATTTGCGAACGAGTCTGGGGTGTAAATCATCACCGTAGTGTTACTGTTCGTCAAAATTTAGCGAAACTTGCCACAGCAATGCAGAATAATTAAAAAGAAGTAGTGATTTAAACGATCTGCGATCAAAAACCTAAGAGGATGTCTGAGAAGTATTAAATATTTCGCTTGATCCCCCCTAGCCCCCCTTAAAAAGGGGGGAACCGGAATCAAAGTCCCCCTTTTTAAGGGGGATTTAGGGGGATCTACAAGTCTCAAATACAACACCAAAAAGTTTTCAGACATCCTCTAATAACAATAACTAAAAATGTTCGCAATATATAAGCTAAGGTAGGCAATTTATGACTCAAGCTATACCCAAATTAGTAACATTTGAAGATTTTGCAGCCTGGCGTCCTGAAGGTGGAAGGTATGAATTACATGATGGCGTGATTGTTGAAATGGCACAACCAGTAGGAGATCATGAAGATATTGTCGGGTTTTTGGTTGAAAAAATTGCAGTTGAGTACGTTCGCAATGGTCTAGCTTATTTCATCCCAAAAACAGCATTAGTTAAATCTGCTATTAGTGGGACTTAGACAAAAAGTAGCTAGAAAAAAACCTCAAATGCATATACAGATAGACTTTGACATCATTTCGCGTAGATTATTGATATATCTGGGTTTCAAGCATCTTTGAGTATTTGGTGTATTTTTCTTGCCCTGTATGGGTTTGAGGCTTGTTTTTGGCTCAAAAATGTTTAAGTCCCGTTAGTCAGTCTTGCTATTCTCCAGACTTGCTATTACTCAACCGTCCTGCTTTAAAGTTAGAGCCACTTTGGCAGAAATATTCTACAGTTGAGTTTGCCGATTCTATCCCTTTAGTGATTGAAGTTATTAGTACTAACTGGCGGGATGATTATTATAAAAAGCTAGGTGAATATGAACAAATAGGGATAAAAGAATATTGGATTGTTGATTATTTAGCTATCGGTGGTAAAAAGTTTATTGGCAATCCTAAACAACCTACTATTTCTATCTACCAATTAGTTGACGGTGAATACCAAGTTACTCAATTTAGAGGCGATGACCGCATCGTATCACCTATTTTTCCCGAACTAAACCTGATTGCTCAACAGATTCTGCAAGCTGGTAGTTCCCAGTTCTAGCCGCGATCGCACACAAGTCTATACTTTTAGATACCCGACCTCTTAAACAAGTCGGGTATCTCTGGAAAGCTTGCTCACTTGTCCTGCAAATCTACTAGCGAACGCCAACAAAACCAGCTTTCTCAATTGCTCTTTGTCCTTGATCGGTTAATAAAAGATTGGCATAAGCATTTCCAATCTGCTGTTCTGCACCTTTATTCTGCTTAATAATCACAAACAAATTCGCAATCATCGGATAGCTACCATTTTCGATCGCCTGAGTATTTAGCTGGTTGCGCTGACGCGGACACTGTTCGGGCGAAACCATCGGCGTTTGATAGGGGGTAATTAGCCGATCGGAACTCTGACCCAATGGTAAAGCCTTCACGCTACATTGAAAGACTACCGAACGGGCAGAAGCGTAATATACACCACCAGGGGTTTTACTGAGTTGGCGCACTGCCTCTGTAGCAGAGTAGACATATTGCACGTTAGAGCCAAATGCTTGCCCTTTTAAGTCGCTATTGTTAGGAAATATTACTGTATCTGCGTCTTCTGGTCGTTGCGAAAAAGCTGTGATGGGTAGATTTGGCCCGCCGACTTGATTCCAGTTAGTAATTTTACCCAAATAAATTTGCTGCAATTGGTCAACAGTTAAACCAGGGACATTGAGTGATGGGTTGACTACCACTGCTATCCCATCTTTACCCACTTGGCGTTGTTCAAGGGTAAAGCCTCGCTCTTTTGCCATAGCTTGTTCTTCATTTGTGAGGGGACGGGAAGACTGAGCAAAGTCTATTTTCCCATCAAGCAACATCCGAATGCCGGAGCTAGAACCAGGACTACCATTAACAGGGTTTACATAGCGTAATTGTAGTTCCGGGCGATCGCTCTGGATCTGAGAATCTACCAATTGCCGAATAGATGCCCAAGCGGTACTACCTCCGTAGTTGAATGATGCAGGGGGAACATCAGCAACTGTTTGAAAAGTTGATTCATTCTTAGAGACGCGATTTAAATTTTGATTAGAGGAATTAACGCTGTTGCCAGACAATAAATTTGGCTTCAATAACCACCAAAGTAATCCGCCAATAACCATAAGTGTGAGAACTTTACCAATAATCAAACCTCTAAGAAAGAGAGAGATTTCGCTGTTAATTAAAGCTTTTCTTTGATTTGTATTGTCCATTTTTTTAAATATTGTTTCATTGTATTTATCTTACAGGAATATCTAAGTATTTATCCTACAGTATAGCAAGGGACTGGGGACTGGGTGAAAAGCCTTTTTGTGTCTAAGTTTTATCGTCTGTTGATGTCCTAACCACCTTGACTGTTGCTATAATATTGAAATATTTAAATTTACAGTAAATTTGTAATAGCTAGTTAATAGCCAGTTTTATGATTGCTGTTAAATAATTAACTTTTCTAATTTAGTGAAATTAAATTTACTCTTTGGTAATTTTTGCAATGGTGCAATTGCTTTGACAGATTCTTCTGTTAGGTACTGATTTAGCTAGTAGACTACTTGTATTAGTTAATAATGGGAACTCAACCTTTGTATAAAACTCTTTAGTGGAGTAGGTTGGTTTGGAAGTGATGTCCCCGTATTAATGAATGTATAGATTAAAACTATTACTATCAAACTCGTAGTTGCACCAAGACCAATGCCCAGTAGCAAAATAAAGTTTCTATAAGTTAGCAAATAGGTATCATCAGCCTTGTGGTTGATATCAGCAGATTGTGAAGACTGTGATAACGCTACATCACAATCAAGTGCTTGTAAAGCTTCTGTGGCAGACTGATAACGCTGGTTATAGCGATCGCGAACCATTGTATCTAAAATATTTGCCAGAGCATCACTTACCTCTGCCTTGTCGCGCCAGATAACTTCTCCACTAGTGGGATCTTCTGGTAATTGCTCAGGCATTAAACCTGTTAAAGCTTGGATGCCAATCATCCCGACTGCATAAACATCGCTGCAAAGTTTTGGCTTTCCCTTAGCCTGTTCGCTTGGCATATAGCCAGGAGTCCCAACCGCAATTGTTAAGCCTGCTCCCAAAGCACCAATTTTTTTAATACTGCCAAAATCAATTAGCACAATCTTTTGATCCGAGTACCGCCGCATTAAGTTTTGAGGCTTAATATCTCGGTGAATAATATCGTGTTGGTGGACGAAAGCCAGTACTTCTAGGATGTCTTTTAGTAAATTTACGACTGTTTTCTCGTTCAGACGCTGACCTGGGACAATTTCTTGAGTCAAGGCATGACCGTCAATATATTCCTGAACTAAATAGAAATCTCCGTTTTCATTAAAATGAGCAAACAGTCTTGGAATTTGCTCGTGGTTGTTGCCTAGCTGGTATAAAACTTCTGCTTCCCGATCGAATAGCTTTTTAGCAATGGGTAGAACAGCAGGGTTGGAATCTTTTGGATGAAAATGTTTGACCACACAATGAGGTTGTCCTGGTAGATCCAAGTCAATGGCCAAGTAGGTATCACCAGAACCGCCACTTCCTAACTGTTTGACAATCTCAAAGCGATTCCGAAGTGTTTTTCTGTTGAAAGAGGAGCGATGTCTGTTACGTGTAGCACCCCCTACTAAGTAAGTATTACCAGATTCTCCGCTTTCTATCACTTTGACAGTTTCAAAGCGACTTCGGAGTGTTTTTCTAACTAGAGGGTTCTGGCTCATGTGGCGTATACTACTTTTTAATTTACTGACCATTCAGAGCTTGAATGAGGTTATGAATAACTGCTTGCTGGTAGATTTGCCGATCTTTGCGGCAGTTAGCCATCGCGCGACCTATGCTTTGGATACCTTTGGTGCTTAGTTGCTTGACTGCTTCGTTGAATACCCTTACAAGTATCTTAATACAAAATTAATTTATGAAATACTTCTGTAATTTTATCACTTAAGTAAATTTAACACTAGTCCACAGTATTTAAGCTATGGACAGAGAATAATATTTATGAGTTGAGATGGTTAAATCTTTTAACTGTTAAGTCTGAATTACTGACAAAACCTTGAGCAGTGAAGTTTAAAGGCACAAATAGCACTTCAAGTGTTCGCTACAATTTTGCGATCGGATTGTAGTCGTTACTAACTGCGATCGCGTTGTCAGATCGATGTGAGTTTGACGAAAAAAATAAAAAATATTGGGTAAGTTTTTGAGATAGTTCGGTGTAACTTTTCAATTACTCACACATTTTACGATCTCGATTTACTCATAATTCTAGCAAATCTTTAGTGCGTATTCGCTTCCACAAAATGCCACAATTAATATGTGTGATCCCAATTGTTAAAAAAAATCCATCCCTACCTACCCTTAGCAAGGAGAGGGTGCGCGTCAGCGCAGGTTGGGTTATCTGTCGTAAACATTTTTTGAATTGGTATCAAATACTTCAATGAGAAAGCAAAGCGAATTACAATACTTGCAATCTCGCCAATAACTTCAAGTTTCTTTCTACTTTTATGAGTAAAATAAATATTAGAATTATATTTCCTTAAATATAAATCCGTATAAATTTGCGAACTTTATTTATTGGTTTACTCAGTCCTTATAACATTAATTTACAGTATATTAACTGGTTCTTCAATACTTTCTCTAAAACATCCTACTTTTCCGACTTTTCCCACCTTTTACTTTACTCGCCTTTCTATCACTTTCAATCACTCAGTTGCATCTAGCAAAAGTAATAGTTGGAATAAATAGTCGAAGCTGATTTTTATATATTTTTTATTTAACTTTTTTAGGCAGGCAATAAATATGCCTTATTTATATTAATAACCTTTGTATAAGGCAATACAGAAAAATTGTTTAACCTTTACCGCTTACCCTTTTTCCTACAATGCCAAGAAGTCTAAGGTTTTTGGAGCTAACACAAGCGTATTGTTGCATAAGAGTAGCACTTCTACGTCTTTATATTAGACTTCTTGCAAAAGTCCAGGAAAAGGGGAAGGTAGGGCCCCAATACTGCTCGGTTAAGCATTTTCAACTCGGCATTGGGTTTGGGGAAAAGGTTAAAGGGTAAAGGTTAAAGGTTTTTTCTTTCCCCTTCCCCCTTCCCCTTTTCCCCTTAACCGACAAGTATTGGGTAGGGCCCTCTGTGGGGATAAGGTGCGGGGGAAAAGGGTAAAAAAACTCAAAATCCTTTCCCTTTAACCTTTACCCTTTCCCCTAAGAGTGCAAAAATATATTTTTGCAAGAGGTCTATTCATTTTCACTGATATTTTTATTCTGTTAATTAAAAAAGCCCCCTAGTGGGGGCTGATTAAGTTGTCCGCGTGGATTAAACAACTAGTTAATTAATACTTACAGTAGATACAGTAATCCGAACAAAATGATCCAAATTACGTCAACGAAATGCCAGTAGATTTCGGCTGCTTCAATGCCAAAGTGCTTTTCGTTACTATAGTGACCCGGAAGGCGCGATCGCCACAACACGGCAACGATTGCCAAAACGCCGATAGTCACGTGCAATCCGTGGAAACCAGTCAAAACGTAAAATGCACTCGCAAATAAATTGGTAGTTAGACCAAATTCTAAATGGGTATATTCATATACTTGACCCACCAAGAAGATAGCACCCATTGCAGCGGTAATTGCTAACCAGATTTGCGCACCTCGTGCATCGTTCTTTTTGATCGCAGTATCGGCATTGTGCATGACAAAACTACTAGAAATTAGATTGATGGTGTTGACTCCAGGTAACAAAAGTTCTAATTCTGGAGTACCTGCTGGCGGCCATGCAGGTAAGGTAGCACGGAAAGCCAAATAGGCTCCGAACAACCCCATAAAAATCATCCCTTCAGCAATCAGGAAGACAATTAGCCCAAACATCCGATGGTCTGGATGTTCTTCATGATGACCGACGGACGCTTCCGCTGCATGATGATGATTTAGTTCGGTTTTAGCTGGGTCAATAGTTTGACTTTGCATGAATTTTTATAAGTGGGGTATTGGGCATTGGGCATTGGGCATGGGGCATTGGGAAGAGAATTAATTAACCAGTCCCCAGTCCCTAGTCCCCTGTTTATTTCCGGTCTTCGGGATTAGCAGCAACCGCAGAGTCGGGTTCTGCTCTTAATACTGAGTTTGGGCCAGCAGATAAAACTGGATTGGGATCGGATAAAGGTACACCTTCGTCAGCCTTTTCCAAACCGTAGTCGTAGGGGCCTGTAGCTAGTACTGGGGTTCGATCGAAATTCTCGATCGCAGGTGGTGATGTAGTCATCCACTCTAAGGTAAGTGCCCTCCAAGGATTATTACCAGCTTTCTCGCCGTATAACCAACTCCAAATCGCATTAATGATGAAGGGGAATGTCGAAACTGCTAGTATGTAAGCGCCGTAAGTGCAGATTTCGTTGATAAAGGTAAATTTGGGGTCATACTGAGCGACGCGGCGGTTCATGCCCATTAATCCCAGTTTGTGCATTGGTAAGAAGGTCATATTTAGACCAACTATTGTTAAGGCAAAGTGAACTTTACCCCAAAATTCGTTCACCATTCGTCCCGTCATTTTCGGGAACCAGTGGTAAATGCCTGCATAAATACCGAGAACACTACCACCAAATAGCACATAGTGCAAGTGTGCTACCACAAAATAGGTATCGTGGACATGAATATCAAAAGGCACTGCTGCCAACATTACGCCACTGATCCCGCCGATGACAAAGGTGCCGACAAAGCCAATAGCGAACAACATGGCAGTATTAAGCTGGATTTTCCCGCCCCACATGGTTGCTAACCAGCTAAATATTTTAATCCCAGTGGGTACGGCAATGATCATCGTGGTGATCATAAAGAACATCCGCAACCAGCCGGGGATACCGCTAGTAAACATGTGGTGCGCCCAAACAATTAGCCCCAAAAAGCTAATAGCGAGAGACGAATAAGCGATCGCTTTATAGCCAAAAATCGGCTTGCGGGAATGCACCGGAATAATTTCTGAAATTGCCCCAAAGAAGGGCAAAATCATGATGTAAACGGCTGGGTGGGAGTAAAACCAGAACATGTGCTGGTACACAACTGGGTCGCCACCCCCAGTTGGGTTAAAAAATGTTGTCCCGGCAATTAAGTCAAAAGCCAGCAAAATTAAACCAGCTGCTAACACTGGTGTAGATACCAAAGTCAGCGCCGAGGTAGCAAACATCGCCCAGCAGAACAACGGCATTTGATGAACACCCATACCGGGGATACGCATCCTGAGCAATGTGACGAGAAAATTGATTGCTCCTAAAATCGATGACGTACCTAGTAGGAGGACGCTCATAATCCAAATTCCCTCACCGACTTGACCTGTTACCAAGCTCAGGGGAGGGTAGGAAGTCCAACCCGCATCCGGTGCATCGCCTACCACTAAACTGACGATCAACAATAAACCCGCAGGGGGAATCATCCAAAAGGCAACAGCATTCAAGCGCGGAAATGCCATATCTTTTGCCCCAATCATCAAAGGGATGAGGAAGTTAGCAAAACCCGCACCAGCTGGCACGATCCACAAGAAAATCATGATCGTGGCGTGCAGCGTAAATAAGCTGTTGTAGACTTCAGGGGTGACGAAATCGACTTCTGGAGTTCGCAGTTCTGTACGAACCAAGTCAGCCATCACGCCACCGATACAGTAAAAAATGAATGTAGTGACTAGGTATTGAATCCCAATCACCTTATGGTCGGTGTTGAAACTAAAGTAGTCTTGCCATTTTCTGATCCCTGGCTCCTCAACAAGAGCAGGGGCGTTGGCAGTTTCTTGCACTTGAGCTTGGGTCATTTGTCATTTGTCCTTTGTCATTTGTCCTTTGTCATTTGTCCTTTGTCACTTGTCCTTTGTCACTTGTCCTTTGTCATTGGTATGAGTACTAATGACCAATGACTAATGATTAATGACCAATGACTAATGACTAATGACTAATGACTAATGACTATTTGTGAACTTGATGGAGGATTTCTGGCTGAATTCCCATGTTCTTGGTATAAGGAGCGAGAAATTCATTTGGGGATAGATCGGCAGGGTTAACAGCAACGGCTTGATTTAGTGTTTCTTTGCTGGCAACTAGCTGTTCTTGCATCCATTTGTCAAAGGCTTCTTGTGGCTCAACAACTACTGGCGCTCTCATTGCACCGTGGTAGGGGCCACAAAGTTCAGCACAGATTAGGGTATAGTCTCCTGCTGTTTTGGGGGTGAAGCGAATCTCGCTTTGCCTACCAGGAATCGCATCTTGTTTCAGGCGGAACTCTGGCACCCAAAAGGCGTGGATGACATCGTTGGCTGTCATATTAATTTCCACTTCTCGCCCGATGGGGACGTGCATTTCACCTGTGGTTATACCAGTTTCAGGATAGGTGAAAAGCCAAGCATATTGTAGTCCTGTGACGTTGACCTGTAATCCTGCTGGTTTGCCTGCTTTATCAGGAGTTCCCCCAATGGTCGGGGCAACACTACCTACACCTGGAGCATTCCGCAGTTGGGGAATTTGGTCAGCGTTGCGGACTTCTGCCGTAGCTGGGTCTTGCATTGCCTCATCAGATTTTTCTTGATTGAGGTTGGGTTCAGTGCTGGGAGGAGTATCGCTTAAAGTTGCGGCGATTGCACTCCCATGCCCTGGCATTTTCATCGACTCCTGATTCATCGGCGCTTCATGAATAGCATGGGGATCAAAGCCACCGATTTCGTTGTAGACATCAAAGCTGTAAACAGAAATACCGATAACGATAATTGCTGGGATCGCCGTCCAGAGAATTTCTAGAGGTACATTGCCCTCAACTGGCGGGCCGTCTTCATTATCACCTGCACGCCGACGATATTTAAATGCAGAGTAAATTAAAACACCTTCGACGAGCAGGAATATACCTGTTGAAACGATCATCATCGCGTTGAACAGACCATCCACTAAGACGGCTTCATCCGTGGCTGCTGCTGGCAACAGACCGTGATTTTGACCGTACCAAAGGCTGGCGAGCGTTAGCACGATGCCAATGAGTAATGTCCAGATTGAACTTGGAATCTTCACGGCTTACTTAATTGAATTTACTACGTTATCTTAAAGCTGCTCACTTACTAAGGTAGTCTAGGCTGTCAGACATGGGGGAGAAAGGTCTGAAATTTTTATTAATTTTTTTGGCTATTTCACTAATTTTGAGTATGAGTTTACTATCATACAACGCCAAAAATAGATGCAAATCAGTAAAAAAATTTAAGGAAAAATTTAGGATGTTTAAATTAATTGCCATTCATCAATTTCTCACATCTTGAAAAATACCTAAAGCTTCAGGCAAAACCTTGTTGGAGTGATTCAAAGTATAAGTGAGTGCTAATCTATAAACCCTTAGCCTATACGCTAGGGTGGAGATGGGACACTAAAAGAAAATTGAAAATTTTAAGAGAGCCACCAAGAACGGGCAGAAGGTATCATTCATGAGCGAATTTGTCCTACAACAACAAAATGAAGCGGCGCTTCAGCAGCAAAAGCCCAAGGAAATAATTCGTCGCTTGGTGTGGAAAATATGCATAGCCACCTTAATTTTGATGGCAATAGGCAGCGCCACCCGTGTGATGAATGCTGGGCTGGCTTGCCCAGACTGGCCCTTATGCTATGGCGAACTCGTGCCAGCCAAGCAAATGAATCTCCAAGTGTTTTTGGAGTGGTTTCACAGATTGGATGCAGCTTTAATTGGTGTAAGCGCGATCGCACTTTTCGGTTTGTCCTGGTGGCATCGTCGTTTCTTACCCAGATGGCTGCCTTGGGCATCTACATTCGCCCTATTTTTAATTGTCTTCCAAGGCATCTTGGGGGGACTCACCGTTACCGAACTGTTGCGGTTTGATATCGTTACCGCTCATTTAGGAACGGCGCTGTTGTTTTTTAGCACCCTCCTGATTATCGGCACAGCACTGACACCCTATCAGGGGACTGGAACCGTTGGTAAGTTGCCTTGGGTCGGTTTAACTGCCGCTGTTCTGGTTTACCTGCAAAGTCTCTTGGGTGCTTTGGTAGGCTCTCGCTGGGCGCTACACCAATGTCTCGGCGGTTCTCAACTTTGTACGGTAATGTACAGCCATATTGCTGGTTTGGTGCCGCCAACAGTAGCAACCTTGGCAATGGTATTTATCTGTTGGCGGACACCAGCACTACATCCAGCCTTACGGCGACTGGCAAATATGGCTGGTGGGTTGTTAACCTTACAAATCTTGTTGGGATTCGCCACCTTCAAATTACACCTCCAAGTCGAGCCTCTCACAGTCTCTCACCAAGCTATAGGAGCTACTTTGCTGGGTACTTTGGTGGCTTTCACAGTTCTCGCACTTCGTGACTCAGTTAGTGCTGAGTCATGTTAGCGGATAGCTAAGGTTGAGCCAGTGCTGAGTCACGATTAGGAAATGAGGGAGTAGGGGAAGCAGCACTTCGACTACGCTCAGTGACCGGGGAAGCAGGGGAAGAATTCCTAACTCTTAACTTTTAACTCCTAACTCCTAACTCCTAACTCAGCACTTAGCACTGATGGAAAGCGCAACGGCGAGTATTGCGACCCACGCAGGTGCAGAAAATCTGTGTTTTCGTTTGCCTGAAAGAGCCACCTTGAGCGGGGGCTGCATATAAGTTGTTGAAAAATAAGGAACCAGAGTCAAAATGATTGAGACTAATGTCTCTCGCCACCACGAAACATTTTTCCAGGTAGTTCAAAGCTACTACCAGCTAACCAAGCCTCGGATTATTCCGTTGCTTTTAATTACCACGGCTGGAAGTATGTGGATTGCTGCTAAGGGAGAAGTAGACCCATTGTTGTTGCTAGTAACTCTCACTGGTGGCACAATGGCTGCTGCAAGCGCCCAGACGATCAACTGTATCTATGACCGGGATATTGATTATGACATGGAGCGGACGCGTCATCGTCCGATGCCTTCCGGTAAGGTGCAGCCACGCGATGCTCTAATTTTTGCGATCGCACTGGCGACCATTTCCTTTACACTCCTAGCAGTATTTGCCAACTTGTTAGCCGCTCTGCTAGCTTTCTCTGGCATCGTCTTTTATATTTTGGTTTATACCCACTGGCTGAAACGCCACACTCCTCAGAATATCGTTGTTGGTGGTGCGGCTGGGGCAATTCCGGCTTTAGTGGGTTGGGCTGCTGTCACAGGCACATTAAGCTGGTCAGCATGGCTGATTTTTGCCATCGTCTTTTTGTGGACACCACCCCATTTCTGGGCATTAGCTCTGATGATTAAAGATGACTACGCAAAAGTTGGGATACCAATGTTACCTGTGATTGAAGGTACTACGGCAACCGTGAAGCAAATTTGGTACTATACGCTGGTAACAGTATTTGCAACCGTGTTATTGGTTTATCCCTTGGGCGCAAGTGGAATTCTTTATGCTGCGATCGCCCTAATTCTGGGAGGATTATTTATCCACAAATCTTGGCGGTTGTTGCAAAATCCAGAGGATCGCGCTGTAGCTAAAGAGTTGTTTCTCTATTCCATCTCCTACATGATGCTGTTGTGTCTGGGGATGGTAGTTGATAGTCTTCCCGTTACCCATAATTTAATTAATGCAGCGATCGATCGTCTGCATTTTATAGCTTAGGGGATGGAAAATTTAGCGATCGCGTTTGGTAAAGGGGCGCGATCGCATTTTCGGAAATTAAAAAATATATAGGAAGGGACTGGGGACTGGGGACTGGGTGAAAAGCCTTTTTGTGTCTAAGTTTCATCAACAGATGATGTCCTAACCACCAAGGCTTGTGCTATACATAATTAGAGTTTTGCGTATTTGCGATTAAAAATAAAATTTCAGTTGTAACCAAATTGATTAAAAAGCTGAATGTTGACAAATTACATTCGTACAGCAATGCACAAAGCAACTTATGAGTTGCTTGAGGATGGAACTTTCTACGGCGAAATTCTAGAATGTCAAGGTGTGTGGGCAAACGCTACAACATTAGAAGCTTGCCGGGAGGATTTGCAAGATACTCTTGAAGGATGGATTGTACTAGGATTGCGTTTGGATCATACTCTATAAGCTTCTTACATCAAACTCAGGTTTGAATACCACCGCCACCTCTTCTGGCAGCATTTGCTGCATCAATATGCTGAGGCTCAACTGTTCCGGTATTACATGCGTGTGCCAAGGAAACGGCAACGTTAATGACGCCAATGTGCGAAAAGGCTTGGGGAAAGTTACCAAGATGCGCCCCTGTCTCCAAGTCGATTTCTTCTGCAAACAGTAAGAGCGAACTGCTTCGTCCCAACATTTGCTCAAACCAAACACGAGCCTCTGTTGTCCTTTGAGCCAAGATCAGTGCGTCGATCAGCCAGAAGGTACAAAGAACAAAGGATGCCTCTTTACCGCTCACTCCTTCTGGTGCATCTCGGTAACGATAACACAGTCCATTGTCAACTAAATGCTCAATAGTAGCATCAATAGTTGACACCATACGCGGGTCAGTTCCATCAATGAAGCCGACACTAGACATGAGCAAAT
The DNA here is from genome assembly GCF_034530815.1 of Nostoc sp. DedSLP03. Classification (NCBI taxonomy): domain Bacteria; kingdom Bacillati; phylum Cyanobacteriota; class Cyanophyceae; order Nostocales; family Nostocaceae; genus Nostoc; species Nostoc sp. DedSLP03. Next base: position 3,401 of record NZ_JAVRCK010000046.1, on the reverse strand, counting down.
TCGAGGCATCAAGAGTTTCGTCCTCGTAGGATTGCTTGAACGCACCAAGTTTTTCGCTCCATCCTTTTTCAAACACCTGATTGCGGATTAATTCGCGCTCCTGTCGCCAACGGGTAGTATCACCAACTAGCTCAAGCGCTTCAGCCATTTCGATGCCACAGTCTAACGCCACCCACAGCATAACTTTACCGTAAACAAAATGCCGCAACCCCCCGCGCACTTCCCAGATGCCGCTATCCGGTTCGCGCCAGTGTTCAGCAGCCCAATCTACTAGTGGGCAAATGTGTTCCCAAATTGCAGTTGGATCGTACTTTCCAATCTTCCAAGCGAAATGTAAGGCACTAAGTACCTCACCATAGACATCAAGCTGAACTTGCCCAGATGCACCATTGCCAATCCGAACTGGCTGTGATTCCCGGTATCCCCGGAAGTGATCTAAGGTTTGCTCAACCACCTGTCCACTTGATGCGATCGGGTAAAGGATTTTGATTCCAGTTCCTTCTATCTTCAGAGTCTGCGCCAGCCAATTGAAGTATTGATACTCATCATCAATGTAACCTGCTAATAGCAATGCATAAAGAGTAAATGATGAGTCGCGAATCCAGGTGAAGCGATAATCCCAGTTCCGCTCTCCACCAATTTCTTCTGGCAACGAGGTTGTAGGTGCAGCCACAATTGCTCCTGAAGGGGCATAAGTCATCAACTGTAAGGTGAGGGCGCTGCGGACAACTGCATCTCGGTACGCTCCTTGATAAGTACACTTATTCGCCCAACGCCGCCAGAAGGCGATCGTTGATGCCAGGGCATCGGTAGGGGCTAGGTTTGGCAGTTGTGCATCCTCCTCAGTCAAAAGCGTGAATACGGCTTGCTCTCCGGCGTGGAGGATAATCTGGCACATAAATGTATTGCTTGTTGTGTCTAGATGCCATTCAACGGGGCCAGTAACTGTGAATGAACCAAACCTGACTTCGTTACCAAATTTGAGTAAATCGGGAATTGTACGCCCATAATCAGGGCGAGGAGAGCAAGTGCTAATAATTTCAACTGTTCCTTCGCTAACCTCGACAATTCGGATCAGTCTACCAGGCGCAGGAAGGCGTTGCTGCTGCTCATTATTAGTGATATCCATAAAATCTAGCAGCGAAATTCGTCCTGACTCACACGTAAAAATAGTTTCTAGTACATTAGTTTCGTTCAAGTATTGATGATCGCTTTCCCAAGCAGTGGCTGGCTGAATACTCCAGCTCCCACCACGTTCGAGATCCAAAATCTGAGCAAACAAAGACGGGGAATCGAAGCGAGGTAGGCAAAGCCAGTCAATTGAACCACAACTACTGACAAGAGCTGCGGTATGGCAATTGCCAATCACCCCATAATCTTCTATGGGGAGAAAAGATCGAGTAGGAACTGTTGGGTTGCTATTGGGATCGGATGTAATACTCATTACCGTCTTTAGTTGCTGATAACCTTTTACAAAAATATTATTTCGAGTTACAAATTTTTGACAAACTTTATTCTTTTAAATGTTAATCGTTAAATTACAATCTTGAAAGTTATTTGGCAGAAGTAAATTTTTCCAGCTAATCTATCTCGAGGAGTAGGAAAACATATATCTTGGGATTATCTAATTAAAACGGCAAACACTTTAAAATTTTTGAATTTATTGTATTTAGGCTAGCCTTCATAGTATTGATATAGGTATGTAAGGGTTTTTATTACCTAAGCAATCAAGCGGGCAATTTGGGGTGTTGCAGTTTCAGCACTCTCTATTTTTAACTAGATTTATTTCTAGGGTGTCTACAATCTCAAGCCACTTTTGCTAGCGTAGTGATATAGGATTTATCGCTCCCCAGGAAGCACCTGGAAGCAAAAGGATTAATATGGCTCATTTAAATCAGCGTCGCTCTCAAAATGTCAACGGCGATTTTTATGTAGATACTACCTGTATTGATTGTGATACCTGTCGTTGGATGGCTCCTGAAGTATTTTATGATGTTGATGACCAATCGGCTGTTTATCATCAACCAACCAATGAAGCGGAAAGATTAGCTGCGCTTGAAGCACTTTTAGCTTGTCCTACTAGTTCTATTGGTACTGTTGAGAAACCAAAAGATATCAAAGTTGCTCAAGAAAAGTTTCCTATATTAGTAGCAGAAAATGTTTACCACTGCGGCTATCATTCAGAAAAATCTTATGGTGCTGCTAGCTATTTAATTCAACTTCCAGAAGGTAACATTTTGGTGGATTCTCCCCGGTTTACGCCGCCTTTAGTCAAGCGTTTAGAAGAATTGGGGCCAATTCGCTATATGTATTTAACTCATAAGGATGATGTGGCAGATCATCAAAAGTTTGCCGAGCATTTTCAGTGCGATCGCATCCTCCACAGTGATGATATTACTGCGGATACTCGCAATGTAGAAATACAGCTAACTGGTTCTGAACCATTTACTTTGACACCAGATTTATTAATTATCCCAGTTCCCGGTCACACCAAAGGACAAACTGTTCTACTTTATAAAAATAAGTTTCTCTTCACTGGCGATCATCTCGCTTGGTCAGAAAAATTGCATCAACTGATTGCATTCCACAGAGCCTGCTGGTATTCTTGGTCAGAACAGATTAAATCAATGCGTAACTTGGCTAATTATTCTTTTGAGTGGGTGCTACCAGGTCATGGGCGAAGGTTTCATGGCGATAAAGAAACCATGCACCAGCAGATGCACAAGTGTATTGAGTGGATGGAATCTGTGAATTAACATTAGATAACTGACTTTTCTCACGCCATAGGGAAAAACCTAACCCCCTTACCCCCCGTGGCGGGATCTACGGTGTACACACAAGTTATCAAATCACTACCAGTCCTCGAATTACCCCACCCTAACCCTCCCCCCTTCGACAAGCTCAGGGCATCGCTTGTAAAGGGGAGGGGACGAGATTCTCTTGTTTCCCCCCTTCACAAGGGGGGATTAAGGGGGGTAATTCTATTTGTGTATACACTGTAGGTGGCGGGATGGGGGAAAATTCAAAGTCTCTCCTTTTTGACTACGGTGTACACACAAGTATGACCAGTATAGGTTTCAACTCTTCTAGTAGTTTCGTAAGGTGCGTTATGGACACGCCGAAATAACAAATGAGTTCGCCGAAATAGCAAATGAGTTCGCCGAAATAGCAAATGAGTTCGCCGAAATAACAAATGCGTACGCCAAAATAACAAATGAGTTCGCCGAAATAGCAAATGAGTTCGCCGAAATAGCAAATGAGTTCGCCGAAATAGCAAATGAGTTCGC